>CAHJXF010000478.1 GCA_903644065.1 Betaproteobacteria bacterium | reverse complement strand
CGGTCGACCGGCCCGCGAGTCGCAGGCGCCCGAAGCGCCGGCCGTCGCTGCGCTCGCGCCACCGGCCAGGCCCTCCGTCGCGTCCGCGGTCGTGGCGAAGTCGGGAGCGCCGGGAGCGTCGGGAAAGACGCAGGCGCAGGGCGACGCGGTCAAGCTGTTCGTGCTCGACACCAACGTGCTGATGCACGACCCGTCGGCGCTGTTCCGTTTCGAGGAACACGACGTCTATCTGCCGATGATGACGCTCGAGGAACTGGACGACCACAAGAAGGGCATGTCGGAGGTCGCACGCAACGCGCGCCAGGTCAGTCGCTCGCTCGACGCGCTGGTCGGCACGCTGTCGTCGAACGAGGGCGAGGCCCAGATCGACGACGGCATCGTCCTGGCCGCGCTCGGCAACAAGGATGCGGGCGGACGGCTGTTCTTCCAGACCCATGCGATCGACCAGCCGCTGCCGACCGCGTTGCCGGTGGGCAAGGCGGACAACCAGATCCTCGCCGTCGTCCGCGCGATGCAGGATCGCCACCCGGCGCGTCCGGTGGTGCTGGTGTCGAAGGACATCAACATGCGCATCAAGGCGCGTGCGCTGGGTCTGCTGGCCGAGGACTACTTCAACGACCACGTGCTGGAAGACACCGACCTGCTCTACGCGGGCGTGCGCCAGTTGCCGGCCGATTTCTGGGACACGCACAGCAAGGGGGTCGAGAGCTGGCAGCAGAACGGCGCGACCTGGTATCGCCTGTCGGGACCGCTGGTGACGAGCCTGATCGTCAACGAGTTCGTCTATCACGAAGGCGAGGGCGCCACGCTCTACGCGCAGGTCCGCGAGGTGAACGGCAAGACCGCGGTGCTGAAGACGCTGCGCGACTACACGCACGGAAAGAACAGCGTGTGGGGCATCACGGCGCGCAACCGCGAGCAGAACTTCGCGCTCAACCTGCTGATGAACCCCGACTGCGACTTCGTCACGCTGCTCGGCCAGGCCGGCACCGGCAAGACGCTGCTGGCGCTGGCCGCCGGCCTCGCGCAGGTGCTCGAGAGCAAGACCTACACCGAGATCATCGTGACCCGCGTCACGGTGCCGGTCGGCGAGGACATCGGCTTCCTGCCCGGGACCGAGGAGGAGAAGATGTCGCCGTGGATGGGTGCGTTCGACGACAACCTCGAGGTGCTCAACAAGACCGACGACTCGGCCGGCGACTGGGGCCGCGCCGCGACGCAGGACCTGATCCGCAGCCGCATCAAGATCAAGTCGCTCAACTTCATGCGCGGCCGCACCTTCATCAACAAGTTCCTCATCATCGACGAGGCGCAGAACCTGACGCCCAAGCAGATGAAGACGCTGATCACGCGCGCCGGGCCGGGCACCAAGGTGCTGTGCCTCGGCAACATCGCGCAGATCGACACGCCGTACCTCACCGAGGGATCGAGCGGCCTGACCTACGTCGTCGATCGCTTCAAGGGCTGGGCGCACAGCGGCCACGTGACGCTGCAGCGCGGCGAGCGCTCGCGGCTCGCCGATCACGCGGCCGACGTGTTGTGACGGTCGGCTGACCGCCACGGCCTTGTCGTCGTCGACGATGCGGTGAACGCCGAGCGCATCACCGGGCTGGTGCTGGCGGGTGGGCGCGGCACGCGGATGGGATCGATCGACAAGGGCCTGCAGCCGTTTCGCGGCCGACCGCTGGTGGCGTGCGTGATCGCGCGTCTCGCGCCGCAGGTCGGACCGTTGTCGATCAGCGCCCGACACGTCGACGGCTACGCGCGCTTCGCGGACGCCGTGGTGACGGACGACGGTCGCTTCGTCGACTGCGGGCCGCTGGCCGGCCTGCTGGCGGGCCTGGACGCCACGCTGGAGGCCGACAGGACGCCGTACCTGATGGTCACGCCGTGCGACGTGCCGCTGCTGCCGCTCGACGTCGTCGCCCGCCTCGCGACCGCCTTTGCCGACGATGCCGACGATGCCGACGACGCCATCGATGCGGCGATCGTCGCCACCCCCACCGGGCCGCATCCGACGACCTGCTTGCTGCGCGCGACGTTGCGCGACGCGCTGGAAACCTTTTTGCTCGGCGGCGGGCGCAGCGTCGGTGCCTGGATCGCGACCACGCGGCATCGTGCCGTATCGTTCGACGATGAAAGCGCCTTTCGCAATCTCAACACGCTCGCCGAACTGCACGCCGCCGAAGCGGTGGCCGACGTGACCGATGCATCCTGATCGGTCGGGGCGGGTTCGTGCGGCCGACGGCTCGCTCGCGTCGTCGCTCGAGGATGCGCGCGCCTCGATCCATGCGGCCGTCGAGCCGCTCCGCGACACCGAGTCGGTGCCGCTGGCGAAGGCGCTCGGTCGCGTCCTCGCGACCGACGTCGTCTCGGCGGTCGACGTGCCGGCGCACGACAACGCCGCGATGGACGGCTATGCGCTGCGCAGCGCCGATCCGGCGGCGTCACGGTCGAGCGGCCTGCGCGTCGTCGGCCGCTCGCTCGCCGGACGACCGTTCGC
>CAHJXF010000477.1 GCA_903644065.1 Betaproteobacteria bacterium | reverse complement strand
GACCTGCCGCCCGCCGCGCCTCCGG
This sequence comes from Betaproteobacteria bacterium, assembly GCA_903644065.1. Classification (GTDB taxonomy): domain Bacteria; phylum Pseudomonadota; class Gammaproteobacteria; order Burkholderiales; family Burkholderiaceae_D; genus CAHJXF01. The sequence goes on along the minus strand of CAHJXF010000477.1, from coordinate 2,481 downwards.
TTGCGCCGGCGACGGTCGCGACGGCCGGCGAGCGGACCTTCGCGGTGCAGGTGGCGGCCTTTTCCGCAGCCGACAAGGCGCGCGGTCTGCGCGACCAGCTGGTCGCCGGCGGCCTGCGTTCGTACACCGAGTCCGTCTCCACGGCGCAGGGGCTGCGGACCCGGGTCCGGCTCGGACCCTTTCCGTCGCGCGACGCGGCGGACCATGCCCGGCAGAAGCTCAAGACGATGAAGCTCGATGGCTCCGTGGTCCCGTTGTGACGGCGCGCGATGACGCCGACTGCCGCGGTCGTCGGCGGGTCGCGCGGTCGATCGCGGCGCGCTCCGGGCGATGACGGCGTGCACTGCTGCGAACCCTCTCGCCCGCGGGCGATGACGGCGTTCGACTACGTGGCGATCACGATCCTGCTCGCGTCCGTCGTCGTCGGTGTCTTTCGTGGCCTCGTCAAGGAAGTGCTGTCGCTGGTCGCCTGGGTCGCCGCGTTCGTCGTCGCCAACCAGTACGGCGCGGCGATGGCCGGACTGCTGCCCGCGGTGGTACCGGCCGGTACTCTCCGCCTCGTCATCGGCTTCGGCCTGTTGTTCGTCGGCACGCTGCTGCTCGCGGCCCTGTTGAATCGCGCGATCGCCCCGATCATCTCGGCGGCCGGATTGAAGGGGACCGATCGCGGCCTGGGCGCGTTGTTCGGCGCGGCGCGCGGCCTGCTGATCGCGATGACCGTCGTCGTCCTCGCCGGTCTGACGGACCTGCCGACCCAGCCGGTGTGGCGCGATGCCCTCCTGTCGGAGCTGATAGAAAGCGCCGTGCGGACCGTCAAGCCATTGCTGCCCGACGATTGGGCGCGCCACGTGAACTTCTAGAGTCGTCGTGCGTGCGGTGCGGGCACGCAACGACGGGGAAAACGAACCATGTGCGGAATCGTCGGCGTCGTCTCGAACGGCCCGGTCAACCAGTTGCTCTACGACTCGCTGCTGCTGCTGCAGCACCGCGGGCAGGACGCGGCCGGCATCGCGACCGGCCTCGGCAAGAATTTCTCGATGCACAAGGGTGCCGGCCTGGTGCGCGACGTGTTCCGTACCCGCAACATGCGCGACCTGGCCGGCAACTCGGGCATCGCGCAGGTGCGCTATCCCACGGCCGGTTCGGCGGTCAACGCGCAGGAGGCCCAGCCCTTCTACGTCAACGCGCCGTTCGGCATCACGCTCGCCCACAACGGCAACCTGACCAACTGGGAGCAGCTGAAGGACGAGATGTACCGCATCGATCGCCGGCACATCAACACCGAGTCCGACTCCGAGGTGTTGCTCAACGTGCTGGCTCACGAGCTGCAGATGGCCACGGCCGGCTACTCGCTCGACCCGTCGGCGGTCTTCAAGGCGGTCGCCGGACTGCATCGACGGGTGCGCGGTTCGTATGCGGTGGTGGCGCAGATCGCGGGATACGGCGTGCTCGCGTTCCGCGATCCGTACGGCATCCGGCCGCTGGTGTTCGGCTCGCTCGAGACCGATGCGGGGACCGAATACCTGGTCGCTTCCGAGTCGGTCGCGTTGCAGGGCATGGGCTACCAGCTGATCCGCGACGTCGCGCCGGGCGAGGCGTTGTTCATCGACATCGACGGGGGCCTGCACGCCGAGCAGTGCGCCGAGAAGCCGCAGCTCAACCCGTGCATCTTCGAGTACGTCTACCTCGCGCGACCCGACTCGGTGATGGACGGCATCTCGGTCTACGCGGCGCGCCTGCGCATGGGCGAGACGCTGGCGACGAAGGTGCGGCGCGAGTTGCCGCTCGGCGACATCGACGTCGTGATGCCGATCCCCGACTCCAGCCGTCCGGCCGCGATGCAGATGGCGCTCCGCCTCGGGCTCGAGTACCGCGAAGGCTTCATCAAGAACCGTTACGTGGGTCGCACGTTCATCATGCCGGGGCAGGGCGTGCGGAAGAAGTCGGTGCGCCAGAAGCTCAACCCGATCGGCGTGGAGTTCAAGGGCAAGAACGTGCTGATCGTCGACGATTCGATCGTGCGCGGCACGACCAGCAACCAGATCGTCGAGATGGCCCGCGAGTCGGGCGCCAACAAGGTGATCTTCGCGTCGGCCGCGCCACCGGTGCGTTTCCCGAACGTGTACGGCATCGACATGCCGACCCGCAACGAGCTGATCGCGAGCGGCCGCGACGACGAGCAGATCCGCGCCGCGATCGGCGCCGACGTGCTGATCTACCAGGACATCGACGACATGAAGCGCGCGGTCAACGAGCCGGGCTCGGGCATCGAGCGCTTCGAGGCGTCGTGCTTCGACGGCGACTACATCACGGCCGACATCTCTGCCGACTATCTGGACCGGCTCGAGTACGCCCGGCTCTATCCGACGGTGGCGGAAGGCGGCGAGTCGCGGTCGCAGCTCAACCTCAATCTCGCGCCGGAACCCCTGTAGGCGGGCAAGTCAGCGCGCCGCGGTCCGCGCGACCACACCGTGGAAAACC
>CAHJXF010000476.1 GCA_903644065.1 Betaproteobacteria bacterium | reverse complement strand
CTTCGTGCCGCCGCGTCGTCCACCAGCCCGTCCAGAGTCCGCCCAGCAGCAGCAGCCAGGTCTGCGGTTCCGGCACCGCGCCGACCTCGATCGCCGCGATGCGCTGCAGGGTCAGCGCATCCGCCGCGTCGATGCCGAGGTCGCGCGCGGCTTGGTCGCCGCTGCCGAGCCGCCGCGGATCGACGCCGGTAATGACGCCGAACTGCACCAGCGCATCCAGGTACGAGCCGTACTTGCTCGCGTGCAGGTAGTCGTCGAACCACAGGTTCATCAGGTCGGTCGCCGCGTCGGGCACGAAGACGCCGCCGGCGTCGTAGAACCCGCCGGTCTTGACCAGGTCGTGGTCGAACGCGTACTGGAACGCGTCGCCGACCGGCAGCACGCCGGCGAAATACGGATCCATCGTCGCTTCGGCGGCGAAGCCGGCGTGGAGGTCCGCAGTCATCGCCGCGAGCGAGCCGTAGTACAGCGTGGCGGCCGTTCCGCCCGGCGACTGGCTCGTGTCCACGATCGGGCTGCCGATCGGCGAGGTCGGATCGTCGACCGTGTTCAGGTGCGGGTAGACCATGTCGGGGCGGGCCCAGGTCTCGGTGAGATAGACGTTGGCCTTCGGATTGGCGTCGACGTTCGCGCCGATCACCCGGTTGGTGTTGCAGCTCGTCGCGCTGAGGCCGGTCGCCATGCACGCGGCCACGCTGCCGTACAGCGCGGTCTCCTTGTAGGTCTGCGCGGCGCCGCCGTGGATGAAGCGTTCGAACTGGCCCGCATACGCGTCGAACTGCGCGAGATTGGCGTTCTTGCCGCGGCCGGCGGGAAGCACCGCGTCGCTCTGCTCCTGCAGCACGACGTCGTCCCACCGTTGCGACGCGACGTTCTCGCGCAGCTTCCAGTCGCTGTTGGCCGAGTCGAGGAACTGGCCGCGCAGCGTGGCCGCGTTGCGGGCCGAGATCGAGACGTCGTAGTCGAGGCCGACCTCGGTCGTGAACTGCTTGAAGATGCCCGGCACGCCGCCCCAGGGGTGCGGCTCGAAGGCGTTGGTGCCGGAGGCGTTGATCGCCGCGAAGCCCGCCGTCAGGTCGTGCACGTTGGCCGCGTTGTAGCGCATCACCGGATCGAGCCGGCCGAAGGTGTAGCTGTTGCCGACGAACAGGATCCTGACCGGATCGGCTTCGGCCGTCGTGGCCAGGCAGAACGCGGCGGCGGCCGCGAGGGCGTGGAATTTCATGGGGTCTCCGTCGTCGTGGACCGGTCGATCGAGCACGATGCCGGCCTGCGATTATTCCATCCGTCGCGGCGTTCGGGCCGTCGCGTTCGACGCATCGCGCTGCGTATCGCGCTGCGAGCCCGGGGACCGGCACACGAGAGACGATGAACGACGAATCACGATCGCGCGCGGCGGCCGCCGACCAGATCGACCCGCCGATCGAAGAACGACCGACGCCCTGCGGCCGGCGACGTTTCGTCGCGACCGGTGCCGTGCTTGGTCTCGCGGCGTGCACGGGCCTGCAGCCCGCCGTGGTCCCGGTCGCCACGCCGTCGCGCACGACGCCGACGATCGACCTGCACAGCCATGCCGGCCACGTGATCCCGTCCCGCTTCGGCGGCCGGCCGCTCACCGACGTCAAGGAGCAGATGCGCGCCGGCGGCATGGACGTGATCTGTCTCGCGGTGGTCGCCGACACACCGGTGACCCGCGTCGAGGGCCGGGTCATCCGCGCCTGGCGCGACCCCGAGCCCGGCGAGTTGTACGCGTGGTCGCTCGAGGCCCAGGCGCGCGTCCGCGAGCTGGTCGAGCGCGACCGGCTCGGCGTCGTCGTCGACCGTGCGTCGCTGCTCGCTTCGATCGATCGTCCTTCGGTGATCGTCGCGTCCGAGGGGGCCGACTTCCTTGAAGGCCGCATCGAGCGGGTCGACGCGTGCTACGAGACGTTCGACCTGCGCCATCTGCAACTGACCCACTACCGGGTCAACGAACTGGGCGACATCCAGACCGCGCCCCCGGTGCACGGCGGCCTGACCGCCTTCGGCCGCGCGGTGGTCCGGCGCTGCAACGCGCGCGGCATCGTCGTCGATGTCGCGCATGCGCCGCTGGCGACGGTGCGCGGGGTGATCGAGGCGAGCGATCGACCGGTCGTGCTGTCGCACACGTCGTTGCAGCCGTCGTCGGCCGCGGCGGCGCCGTTCAGCCGCCTGATCTCGCCGGCGCATGCGCGGCTGGTCGCGTCGACCGGCGGCGTGATCGGCGTCTGGCCACCGGCATCGCGCTTCCCGTCGCTGGCGGCACTGGCGCGCGGCATGCGCGACCTGGTCGACGTGGTCGGCGTCGAACACGTCGGGCTCGGCAGCGACATGCTCGGCCTGACCGGTCCGTCGACCTTCACGACCTACGCCGACCTGCCGGGGCTCGAGACGGCGCTGCGCGCTATCGGCTTCGCGCCGCACGAGGTCGCGATGATCGCGGGCGGCAACTACGCGCGCGTGTTCCTCGCGGTGATCGGACGCTGACCC
>CAHJXF010000475.1 GCA_903644065.1 Betaproteobacteria bacterium | reverse complement strand
GATGGAAGGCTGCGGATTGTATCGGAGCCGTCGCGGCGGACCCGGACCAGCCAGCGCCTACAATCCTGCCCAATCGGCCGCGCCATTCGCCCCGCGTTCCTACACGGTCGACGAGGCGGCCGCTTCCTCCCGCTCCCTCCCGCTCCCTCCGACGCCCCCATGGCCCGCATCCTTCCCGACGGTTGGGAAGCCCTCGACCCGCAGGGTCCGTCGCACCTCGGCTCGGCCGTCCGCGAGATCGAGACGCTGCGGGTGCTGACCGCGTTGCCGGACGATTGCACCGTGCTGCACGGCGTGCACTGGACGCGCATCGACCACGGCTGCTCGGTCTACGGCGAGATCGACTTCATCGTGGTCGGCGCGAACGGCCGGGTGCTGCTGATCGAGCAGAAGTCGGGCCTGCTCGACGAGACGCCCGACGGTCTCGTCAAGACCTACGGCGCGACCCGGAAGAAGGTCGCTTCGCAGATCCTGCGCTCGATCGAGGCGATGACGACGCGCTTCGCGCAGTCGCGACGCGGCCGCGGCATCGGACCCGAAACGCGGCTGTCGATCGACTACCTGCTGTATTGCCCCGACTACCGGGTCCGCGACGCGACGCGGGCGGGCATCGCCGCCGAACGCATCGTCGACGCCGAGCGGGCGCCGCAGCTCGTCGCGCTGGTGCTGGACCTGCTGCTGCCCGCACCGGTCGCTGGCAGCGCCGACGCGGCGACGGCGCTGCGCTTCTTCTCCGGCGAGCTGTCGATGGTGGCCGACGTCGGCACGCTGATCGGGCGTACCGACGCGTGGGTGACGCGCCTGTCGGGCGGCCTCGCGCAGACCGCCATGCAGCTCGACTTCACGCCGTTCCGGCTGCGGGTGCGCGGCACCGCGGGCTCCGGCAAGACCCAGCTCGCGCTCCGCGTGCTGAGCGAGGCCGCCGCCGCCGGCCGCTCGGCCCTCTACCTCTGCTACAACCGTCCGCTCGCCGACCATGTCGCGCGCATCGCGCCCGCCGGTACCGTGGCCGCGACCTTCCACGGCTTCGGCGACCGGTTGATGCGGGCCGGCGGCGTCGAGCCGGACTTCGGCGCGCCGGACCTCTTTCCGCGCTTCGAGGCCGCGGTCGTCGACGCCCGCCCTGCGGAGGCCGAGCGCTTCGACGTGCTGATCGTCGACGAGGGCCAGGACTTCACGGCGGCCTGGCGCGACGGGGCGCTGCGCTTCTCGAAGGAGCAGGGCCGCGCCTATTGGCTCGAGGACCCGCTGCAGAACCTCTACGGCCGCGAACCGGTCGCCCTCGACGGCTGGGTGACGCTGCACGCGCAGGTCAACTATCGCAGCCCGCGCGACATCGTGGACGCCATCGTGCCGCTGCTGACGCGCGACGCGACCGCACCGCTGACGCCGTCGCTGCTCGCGATCGAAGCGGCCAGTCCGCTGTCCGGGTCCGACCTGGAGATCACCACGTGGGACGAGGCGGACCCCGAGACTGCGACCCGCTCGCTGCACGACGTCACGATGCGGGCCATCACGAAGGCGCTCGCGGCCGGTTACCGCCGCGGCGACATCGTGTTGCTGACCTACGTCGGCCGCGATCATTCGAAGCTGCTCGGCCTCGACGCGCTCGGTCCGCACGCGCTGCGCCGCTTCTCCGGCGACTACGACCTGTTCGGCAATCCGGTCTACACCGACGGCGAGGTGCTCGCCGAGACCATCTACCGCTTCAAGGGACAGTCGGCGCCTTGCGTGATCTTCACCGAGATCGACTTCGACGCGCTCGACGAGAAAGCGGTGCGGAAGCTGTTCGTCGGCGCCACGCGAGCCACGACGAAGCTGATGCTGGTGGTCAGCGAACGCGCCGCACGCTGCTTCGCCGCAGCGGGCACCTGATCGCGCCCGATGACGTCCTACGACCCGTCCCGCATTCGTGACGAAATCGCCGCGGCGGCCGCCCGGCTGATCGCCGAGGACGGCGTCGACTATGCGGGTGCCAAGCGACGGGCCGCCCGCGAAGTGACGGGCGATGCCCGGCCGCCCTCGGACTGCATGCCGGGCAACGACGAGGTCGAGGCGGCGGTGCGCGAGCATCAGGCGCTGTTTCTCGGCGACACCCAGCCCGCGCGCCTGCTGGCGTTGCGAACGGCCGCGTGCGACGTCATGCGCTTCCTGCAGGACGCGGGCATCGGTCTGACGCCGTTCGCGACGGGCGCGATCGTCAACGGAACGGCGGGCGAGCACAGCGACATCCACCTGCAGGTGTTCGACGACAACGCGAAGGACCTCGAGATCTTCCTGCTCAACGCCGGCGTCGATTTCGAGGTGTCGGAAGGCGATGGATCGCGAAGCGGCGAGACGTTGAGCTTCCTGTGGCCGCGCCGCCGGATCGGGGCGCCGCCGGCCGCGCGGGTCGCACAGGAGGCGGTCCATCTGGCGGTCGTCGACCCGCGGGATCGACGCACGGTCCCGCCCGGCGAACGGCTCGGCCTCGCCGCCCTCGAGCGGTTGATCGTCGACGGCCCCGCATGACGCGCAC
>CAHJXF010000474.1 GCA_903644065.1 Betaproteobacteria bacterium | reverse complement strand
ACGAAGGCATCGATTCGACGGGTCTCGCCGTCGGCAAGACCGCTCGACGCGCTCGGGCACGTCGCGACCTGCGGCGATGAGTGCGCCGAGACGGCCACGTCGCTTCGCTTGAGGAGGCACCACGCGGCGTATCGAAGGATGGTCCAACCGGAATGCCGCAGTCCGCGTGGATTCATCCTGCGCTGCGTCCGAGCAGGCCACTCGACGCGAACGGTGCGGCGCTCGGCGGCTGACGGCTGCTCATCGTCCGGCGACGCGTCCCCGAGCAGGCCGATCTGAACGAGCGGCGTCATGCGGGACCGCTGCGGCTACTCGTCTTCGTTCATGCGCTTGGAGCACGAAGGGCTCCCTGCCGGCCCCGGCGCATCGCCCTGCGAGCGCGCTGCTCGGCACGCGCAGGGCGGTGCTCCACTGGAGGCGGCCCATCGTCTCCGCTGCGCGCGAGCGGGCTGGTCCGCACGAATGGGGTCCGGCTCGACGGCTGGCGGCTCGACGGCTGGCGGCTGGCGGCTGGCGGCTGCGCATCGTCGCTGTTCCGTCGCACGCCTAACGACCCGCCAACCCGTAGATCGGCTCGAGCAACCACTCGTAGAGCCGCCGCCGGTCCTGGATCACGTCGGCCTCGAACACCAGACCGGGCCGCAGCGACTGCGGTCGGCCATAGGTCTCGATGGTCTGCGAATCGAGCGCGACGGCGATGCGATAGACCGGGTCGCCTGGCAGCGCGCCGATGCCGAGCGTCGCCAGGACCTGGGTGGGCAGCTCCTGCGGCGCATAGGGACTCTTCTCGATCGCATGGACCACGCCCTCGCCCATGCCGAACTTCTGGTACGGAAAGGCGGCGTAACGCAGGCGGACGCGCTGACCCGCTTCGACGAAGCCCATCTGCCGCGTCGACGCGAACAGTTGCGCCTCGAGCGGCGTGCCCTCCCGGATCAGCGTGGCGAGCAGGCCGCCGGTCGCGACCAGCTGACCCGGATGCGCCGCGATCCCGGTGACGATCGCGGCATACGGCGCGACGACGACGGTGGCCCGGCGTGCCTCGTTCTCCGAGCGCTCCTGCTCGAGCGAAGCGCGGTTGCGCGCCAGATCGAGCGCCTCGCCGTCGGCCTGCAGGCGACTCTCTTCGAGCTGGCTCGCGAGACCGATGCGTTCGCGCTCCAGGTTCGCCTCGAGCCGCCGGTAGCTCGCGCGTTGCGCACGGATCACGAGCGCGTCGTCGAGGCGCGCCTGGGCTTGCGCGGGCGCGACGAAACCGGTGCGAGCCAGTTCGTCGAAGCGCTCGACGTTGTGCTGTGCGATGCCTTCGCGCGCCGCGTTGATCTGCATCTCCTGAGCCAGTCGCGCCCGCTCGACGTCGATCGCTTCCAGGCGCTCGTGCGTGGCGCGCGTTCGAGCGAGATGGCGTTGCGCGCTCAGCCGAAGGTCGCGTTCGAGCGTCGCGCGACGCGCGTCGAGTTGCGCCGCGATCAGGTCCTGCGTGGCGCCGCTCGACGAACGCCGCTCGCCGGACAGGACGAACAGCACGTCGCCCGAAGCGACGCGCTGGCCTTCCACGACATGGACGCCGTCGACCGTGCCGGTGGCCGGCGTCGTCAGCCGCAACGTGCCGCCGACGGGTTCGAGCAGTCCGGGCACGGTCGCCCGTTTCGTATAGGTGCCGAAGAAGGCGAAGGCCGCGATCAGCACGACCACCGCGACCCCTCCGAGCGCCGCGACGTGATCGGCGATCGGCTGCGCGAGGCGCAGCGTGCCCAGCCAGCGGCTCGACTGCGCGTCGATCGCTTCGCGACGAAAAAGCGGGACCGGGCTCATGAAGTTCGTCGCGTCGAGCGATGGCTGCCGTGCAGGCGACGCGGCGCCGCACCGTGCATCGATGGGAGGGCGGCAGCGACGGGCAACGACGGAGGAACCGCGGCACGATACATGGCCGGTCTACGGCATGCGGCGGGTGTCGCAGGTCCAGGGCGGCGCGATCCCGGCGCGGCGCGATGCGACCCATGCGGTGATCCACCCGACCAGCGCGCTCGGAACGAAGACGACGACCAGCAGGTCGGTCTCGTGCAAGCCGGCCGCGGCGAGGACCGACGGCGCGATCGCCGACAGCACCGTCGACAGGAGGGACAAGCGAAACGCGGCATGACGCACGACGGGCCTCCGGTGACGAGCGATGCCGCGAACCGACGTGCGAACGTGATCGCACGAACGACTCGGTCGGTACGGATCGGCCCGCACCGAAAAACGGCGGGGGCTCGCAGCATCGTGAGGGGAGCGTGGCAGTACCGGCAACGGCGGTCCATCGCCCGAATGGGTCGTCCGATCGGACGATGCGCGACCTGCCTTCGTCGCGCATCCTGCGACTCGAGCAGACGTTCGGCCGGCGTCGATCTGCCAGCGCCGAGCGGCAGGGCGCAGGGCGGCAGAGGGCGCCGAGCGGAGCGGAGCGGGCGCCGAGCGGAGCGGGCGCCGACCGACCTCGACGGGGACGGGCCCCGCGCGACGCGGTCAGGCCGGGTCGGCCGCCTTGT
>CAHJXF010000473.1 GCA_903644065.1 Betaproteobacteria bacterium | reverse complement strand
GAGCCGCTCGCGCCGCGTCGCCTGCGGCAGGTCCATCGTGGCGCGGCCGTCGGCGGCCAGCAGGTCGAACGCCACGAAGCGCGCCGGCGTCTCGGCCGCGAGCTTCGCGATACGCGACGCCGCCGGATGGATGCGCTGCTGGAGCGCGTCGAAGTCGAGTCCGGACGGCGAGGTGACGACGATCTCGCCGTCGAGGATGCAGCCCGCCGGCAACGCGTCGTGCAACGCCCGTTCGAGTTCGGGAAAGTAGCGATTCAGCGGCTTCAGGTCGCGGCTCTGCAGCAGCGTCTCGTCGCCCCGCCGGAAGACCAGCGCACGGAAGCCGTCCCATTTCGGCTCGAAGAGGTAGCCGGGCTCGACGGGGATGGCATCGGCGACCTTCGCCAGCATCGGCTCGATCGGCGCGGCCGGGAACGGGGCGGTCGTCACGCGCGTCGCGGCGGGCGCGCAAGCGACGGACCCGGCTTCCACAGAAGCGGCGGGCGCCGCGCGAGCGAACGGCGCAAGACCGTCATTCGTCGAACGGCAGCCCGACGTAGTTCTCGGCGATCACCCGGCTGCCGGCCTCGGACGAGGTGACGTAGGCCAGCTCCGAGCGCTGCACGCGGTCCATGAACGGCGTGCTGTCCGGGAAGCGATGCAGCATCGACGTCATCCACCACGAGTAGTGCTCGGCGCGCCACACGCGCTTCAGGCAGGTCTGCGAGTACGCCGCGAGCCGCGTGTCGTCGTTCGACGCATAGCGCGCGATCAGCGCCTTCGACAACGCGCGCACGTCGGCGACCGCGAGGTTCATGCCCTTGGCGCCGGTGGGCGGCACGATGTGCGCCGAGTCGCCGGCCAGGTACAGGCGGCCGTACTGCATCGGCTCGCAGACGAAGCTGCGCATCGGCGTCACACCCTTCTGGACGATGGGGCCCTCGTTGACCGTCCAGCCGTCGTCGGTCTCGAGCCGGCGGTGCAGCTCGGACCAGATGCGGTCGTCGCTCCAGGCGGCGAGATCCTCGTCGGGCGCGCATTGCAGGTAGAGCCGCGTGATCTTCTCGGAGCGCATCGAGAACAGCGCGAAGCCGCGCTCGTGGTTCGCGTACACCAGCTCGTGCGCCGACGGCGCGGCCTCGGCCAGGATGCCGAGCCACGCGAACGGATAGACGCGGTCGAAGGTCCGGATCGCGCCATCGGGGACGGCGGCCCGGCAGATGCCGTGGAAGCCGTCGCATCCGGCGATGTAGTCGCAATCGATCGTCGTCGGCTCGCCGTCGTGCACGCAGGTCACCGACGGATGGTCCGTGTCGACGTCGTGGACCGCGACGTCCGACGACTCGAACAGCAGCGGTCGGCCGCTCGCGACGCGGGCGGCGATCAGGTCCTTCACGACCTCGTGCTGGCCGTACACGACGATGGCGCGGCCGCCGGACAGCGCCGCGAGATCGATGCGGTGGCGATGGCGGTCGAACAGCAGTTCGATGCCCGCGTGCGGCAGGCCCTCGCGATGCAGGCGCTCGCCGACGCCCGCCTCGTCGAGCGTGTCGATGGTGCCCTGCTCGAGCACGCCGGCGCGGATGCGCTCTTCGGCATAACGCCGGTCGTGGCGCTCGACGACGACGTTGTCGATGCCGGCGCGGTGCAGCAGATGGCCGAGCAGCAGGCCCGCGGGTCCGGCCCCGACGATGGCGACTTGTGTACGCATGTTGTTCCCGTTGATCTAGCGATTCCGTACCCGTACGCCCATCCAGCGATCGAGCGCGTGCGGATCGGCGCCGAGCGCCTCGCTCGCGCCCTCGTGGACGATGCGACCGCGCTCCAGCACGATCGCGCGCTGCGTCAGCGACAACGCCTGCGCCACGTGCTGCTCGACCAGGATCAGGGCCTGCCCCTCGGCCACCATCGACGCGATCGCCGCGCACAGCTCGTCGACGATCACCGGCGCGAGGCCCTCGAGCGGCTCGTCGAGCAGCAGCAGCCGCGGGTTCAGCATCAGCGCCCGACCCATCGCCAGCATCTGCTGCTCGCCGCCCGACAGCTCATTGCCGAAATTGCGGCGCCGCTCCTGCAGCCGCGGGAACAGCGCGTACACGCGCTGCAGCGACCAGGGCCCGGGCAGCGCCGTCACGCTCAGGTTCTCCTCCACCGTCAGCGACGGGAAGACCTCGCGCTCCTGCGGCACCCAGCCGATGCCCGCCCGCGCGCGCTCGCTCGCCCGCATCGCCGCCAGGTCGCGACCCTTCCAGCGCATCGACCCGCCGTGCACGCGCGCCATGCCCATCAACGTGATCAGCAGCGTCGTCTTGCCGACGCCGTTGCGGCCGAGCAGCGCGACCGCTTCGCCCGCGTCGACCGAGAAGCCGCAGCCGTCGACGACGATCGCGTCGCCATAGCCGGCGCGCAGGCCGTCGACCCGCAGCAGCGGCGGCGCGGCCGTCAATGCGGCCCCTGTCCGAGATAGACCTCGCGCACCCGCGGGTCGGCGGCGACGGCGTCCGGCGGGCCGGTGACGAGCTCGACGCCGCCGACCAGCACCGTGATGCGGCGGG
>CAHJXF010000472.1 GCA_903644065.1 Betaproteobacteria bacterium | reverse complement strand
CGCGCGCCCTTCGCTCTCGCGCGATAGGCCGCGTGGCGCGACGCGTACCACGTGCCGACCTGCCACAGCACCGCGATCGCGAGCAGCGACGCGAGCGCGAACCAGCCGACGCTGCGCTGGCCGTTGGGAATCACGATCCACGCCGCCAGCAGCGGCCCCGCGGCGCTGCCGGCGTTGCCGCCCACCTGGAAGATCGACTGCGCGAGCCCGTGCTTGCCGCCCGACGCCATGCGCGCGATGCGCGACGACTCCGGGTGGAACACCGACGAGCCCGTGCCGACCAGCGCGGCGGCGACCAGCAGCCAGCCGTACGACGGCGCGAACGCCAGCAGCACGATGCCGCACAGCGTCGAGGCCATGCCGACGGACAGCGAGCGCGGCTGCGGATGCCGGTCGGTGTAGAGCCCGATCAGCGGCTGCAGCAGCGACGCGGTGATCTGGTAGGTCAGCGTGATTAGCCCGATCTGCACGAAACTGAGCGAGAACTCGCCTTTCAGCAGCGGATAGATGGCGAGGATCAACGACTGGATCATGTCGTTGAGGAAATGCGAGAAGCTGAGCGCCCCCAGAAGCCGGAACGCCGGACCGGCGACGGTGGCGCCTCGCGGCTCGACGATGGCGACGCCGGTCACGTCGGTGGCGGCGAGGCCGGCGCTGGCGGCTGGGTGCGAGATGGTCATGAGCGGGCCGAGGAAGCGAGGTGGCTCATCGTAGGCATTCGCGCGGCGGCTGGCTTACGATAGGAAGCCAATCTTTGTCGATTGCCTGCCAGCCCTGATTCGATGACCGCGATCCTCCGGCACCGCAAGCTCAACGTCCCCGGCTACGACCCGACTCCGTCGCGACCGGTGCGCCTGATCGCGCGCGACCTGGACGACGACGCGGCCTTCCCGCCGCACGCCCATCGGTGGCATCAGTTCCTCTACACCGCCACCGGCGTCGTGCGCGTGTCGACCGGCGACACGACGTGGGTCGTGCCGCCGTCGCGCGCGATCTGGATTCCGACCGGCATCACCCATGCCGTGACCATCCTCGAGGAAGCGCACATGCGTTCGCTGTACGTGCTGCCCGCCGCGAGCACGTTGCCGGTCGACGCCTGTCGCGTGGTGGAGGTTTCGCATCTGCTGCGCGAACTGATCGCGGATCTCGGTCGCGTCGCGACCGAAGGCGATCGCCGTCGCGAGCGCCTGGTCAGCGACCTGATCCTCGACGAGCTGCGCATCGCCGAGACGCTGCGGGTCGGCCTGTCGCTGCCCGCCGACAAGCGGCTCGCGACGCTGTGCGCGGCGCTGCTCGCCGAACCGTCGTCGACTCGCACGCTCGACGAATGGTCGCCGCTCGCGGGCGCCAGCGCGCGGACGCTGGCGCGCCTGTTCGCCGACGAGCTCGACACGACCTTCGCCGCATGGCGCCAACAGGTCCGCCTGGCGCACGCGGCACCGCTGGTGGCGCGCGGCTGGCCGCTGTCGCGCGTGGCGGCCGAGCTCGGCTACAGCAGCCAGAGCGCGTTCTCGGCGATGTTCCGCCGCACCTTCGGCAAGTCGCCGTCGGCCTTCTTCGCGACGACCGGACGACCCGGGCGCTGACCCGCTCCGCGACCGCGCCGCCGCACGCGCCGGCTCAGGTCTCGGCGAGCGACGCCGCGGGTGGCGCAGCCTTCGTCGTGCGCCAGCGGAGCGGATGCGCGAGTTGCCCGATCAACGACGGCGGCAGTCGCTCGTCGATGCCGTAGGTCGCAGGCCATTCCCCGCGCGGCAGGTGGTGCGTGCCGAACAGGCGATCGAGGCACGGCAGCATCGACGCGTAGTTCTGGTCGCGCCGCTCCGAATTGGCGTGATGCCAGTGGTGGAAACGCGGGGTCGCGATCAACCACTCCAGCGGGCCGAGTCGCCAGCGCAGGTTGGAATGGATGAAGAAACCCCAGAGCGTGGCCGCGATGACGACCAGCACGGGCACGAGCGTTCCGGTCGGCGTCAGCGGGCTCGCGACGCCGAGGACGTACGCCGGAATCAGCCCGCAGAGCCGGGTGAAGACGCTGTCGATCGGATGCGCCCGGGCGCTGGTCAGGAAATAGACCTGCTCGGCACCGTGGTGGATTGCGTGGAAGCGCCACAGCCACGGGATCTGGTGCGTCCACCGATGCCCCCAGTAGAAGCCGATCTCGCCGATCACGAAGCCCACCGCCACGCGCTGCCACAGCGACCACGACGCGACGCTCGCCTGCAAGGCGTGCGGGACCAGGGCGTGGACGCCGAGCGCCACGATCGCCAGCGGCACCGTCAGCAGGAGGCCGGGCACCAGGCCGCTGACGAAGAAGTAGCCGACATCCTGCAGCGAGTCGCGCGACAGGAAGCGGCGGGGCCGCACGCCGAACAGCCGCTCGAGGGGAACGAACAACAGCACGAGCAGCAGCAGCCAGGCGCAAAGACGCGCCACGCTCGTCAGGCCGGCGACCAACTGGGCCGCATCGATCGGCGAATGCATGGACGGGCTCGACGAGCGAAGCGCGACGGACGAACCGCGGGGCCGGCGTCTCGCGCCGGGC
>CAHJXF010000471.1 GCA_903644065.1 Betaproteobacteria bacterium | reverse complement strand
GGCGGCGGCGACCGCGGCCCGCGACCGCGGGGACCGGTGACGTCCGTCGGACGGCCTCGAGCGACCGGCCTTGAGCGACCGGCCTTGAGCGACAATCCTCGCCAGACCAACGCGTTCGACCGGGAGCCTCCGTGCCCAAGCCCATCACCTGCATCGAAGACCTGCGCCTCCTGGCCCGGCGTCGCGTGCCGCGCATGTTCTACGACTACGCCGATTCGGGCGCCTGGACCGAGTCGACCTATCGTGCGAACGAAGCCGACTTCACCCGGATCAAGTTGCGCCAGCGCGTCGCGGTCGACATGACCGACCGTTCGCTCGGCTCGACGATGGTGGGCCAGAAGGTCGCGTTGCCGATCGCGCTCGCGCCCACCGGGCTGACCGGCATGCAGCACGCCGACGGCGAGATCCTCGCCGCGCGCGCGGCCGAGAAGGCGGGCGTGCCGTTCACGTTGTCGACGATGAGCATCTGCTCGATCGAGGACGTGGCCGCGCACACCACGGCGCCGTTCTGGTTCCAGCTCTACGTGATGCGCGACCGCGACTTCATCGGCAAGCTGATCGACCGCGCGAAGGCCGCGCGTTGCAGCGCCCTCGTGCTCACGCTCGACCTGCAGATCCTCGGGCAGCGGCACAAGGACGTCGTCAACGGACTGTCGACGCCGCCGAAGCCCACGTTCGCCAATCTGGTCAACCTCGCCACCAAGCCGCGCTGGTGCCTCGGCATGCTGGGCACGAAGCGCCGCAGCTTCGGCAACATCGTCGGCCATGCCGCCAACGTGTCCAACGTCAGCTCGCTGTCGGCGTGGACCGCCGAGCAGTTCGACCCGAAGCTGTCGTGGGACGACGTGCGCTGGATCAAGGATCGCTGGGGCGGCAAGCTGATCATCAAGGGCATCCTCGATCCCGAGGACGCCGAGCAGGCGGCCCGGCTCGCGGACTCGGGCATCGCCGACGCGCTGGTCGTGTCGAACCACGGCGGTCGCCAGCTCGACGGCGCGGTGTCGTCGATCGAGGCGTTGCCGGCCATCGTCGCGGCGGTGGGCGACCGCATCGAGGTGCTGATGGACGGCGGCATCCGCTCCGGCCAGGACGTCATCAAGGCGCTCGCGCTGGGCGCCCGCGGCGTGTTCATCGGCCGCGCGTTCCTCTACGGTCTCGGCGCGCTGGGCGAGGCCGGCGTGACCGCCTGCATCGACGTGCTGCGAAAGGAGCTCGACGTCACGATGGCGCTCTGCGGCCTGCGCGACGTGACCCGCGTCGATCGACGCATCCTCGTCGAGGGCACCTATCCGCAGGCCGCCAGCGCGGCGGCGTTCGAGTCGTTGCCGGCATCGCTGCAAGGCTCGCTGCCGGGTTCGTCGCCGGGCTCGACGCAGCGTCCGGCGCAGCGCACGCCGGGATACGACCCGCTCGCCGCGCTGCCGGCCGGGCACTGAGGTCACGAGCCGTTCGGTCGCCGCTTCGCGACCGGTGCTTCGGTGGACGGCCTCGACGGTGGTGGCCGCCGTCCGCTCGACGGGGACTGCTTCAACGCGGCGGCGGCTTCGACGCAGACCAGCGCGACCGCGCCCATCGCGCCGGACCGGCTGTCGGAAAAGATTACGACCGCTTCTCGGGCAATCGCCGAATAATCAGCAGGAACAACGGCTTGGAAACCTGGAACGGCGATTGCATTGCTCCTCGTACGGCCGAGTCGTGCCCTCAGCGGCGACCGTTCGAAGCCGACGTCGGTCGACGCGGCTCATTCGTCAGGGGATCATAAAAATGTCGTCGTCCATGCTCAAGGCGTCCGCCGCAGCAGTCCTCTCGCTCGTCGCGTTCACCGCGCAGGCGTTCGCGTTCCTGCCCGGGGTGCAGAACCTCAACTTCGTCAACTACGACGGCAGCGCGCCGAAGGGCGCCTTCACGTCCGTCCGGCCTACCGGCTGGACCGGCGGCGGCGGCCTGATCTTCGTCGACGCGCCGGGTGCGCCCGGATGCAACACCTGCGCCGACGGATCCACCTACCTGACGACCTACGGCCCGTTCCCCAACCCGCCCATCGCCGGCAACTATGTCGAAGCCGACGGCAATCCCGACTACGAAGGCTCGTTCAGCCAGGTCATCACCGGCCTGACGCCGGGTGAGACGTACACGTTGAGCTTCTTCCAGGCTGGCGGCCAGCAACAGGGCTTCGCCAACGGTCTGCCGACGACGGAGCGCTGGATCGTGTCGTTGGGAACCGTGGGCCTGAGCGTCGGCTCCGGCGGACCGGTCGATCCCGTCTACGGTCCGACGGGCCGCTACTTCAGCACCGACCCCAGCGCCAGCATCGCGGCCTCGCAGCTGATGACGACGCCGTCCGGCGGCGTTACGCCGTGGCAGTACGTGTCGGTCAACCTCACGGCCGACGCGTCGACGCAGTTGCTCAGCTTCCTGGCCTGGGGCGACAACGGCAGCACGATCAACCTGCCGCCGATCGTGTTCCTCTCAGGCGTCAACTCGCCGAACGTGCTGATCAACGTGCCCGAGCCGGCGACCACCGCGCTGTTCGGCGTCGGCCTGCTGG
>CAHJXF010000470.1 GCA_903644065.1 Betaproteobacteria bacterium | reverse complement strand
TGACGTTCGTAGGCCCAGGCGGCCTGCACGGCGCACAGCACGGCGTCGAGCCGGTCGCCGCTGCCGTCGTCGACCAGGTGCGCGCGCTGTTCGTCGTCGATCTCGACGGCCAGCGCCAGCGCGTGCCGCCCGTCGCGGAGCGCGTCGACGATGGCGCTGCGGGACGCGCGCCGCGCGACGGTCTGCATCGAGCGCGTGTCCGACTTGTACGACGCGCGCGTGATCGAGCGCGCCAGGTAGCCGGGATAGGCCTCGAGCGCGACGCGGGTCGCGTCGACGTCGGGGCCTTCGTCGAGACCGGGGAGGCACACGCCGGCCGCGCGCAGCCGCGGCACGCCGGCGTGCAGCATCCACGCGACCGGCGGATTGACCCACTTCATCGACGAGCTGGATCCGGCGGGTCGGTCGGCCGAGCGATGCGCGAACTTCGAGCCGGTCGGTCGCGCGTCGCAGTAGGCCTTGAACGTCGTCCGGATGAAGCCGCGGTCGAGCGCGGCGTAGTGGTCCATCGAGCCGCGCCAGTCGCGCGGCCAGTCCAGCGCCTCGACCAGCGGGCGCGGCAGTCCGAACGGCAGGTCGAAGCCCGCGATCCACGGACCCGGTCGACGCAGGAAGGCCTCGAACGCGGGCCAGTCGCCGAGCGCCTCGAGCGCGACCAGCGCGAAGCGCTGCGCGCCGCTCGTCCGCAGGCACGCGACGGTGATCGGCTTGGCGCGCCGCGGCGCACTGGTGAAGTCGATGCCGTAGAGGACGGGCTCGTGCGCCATCAGCGAGCTGTCCCGTCGAGCTCGACGGATCCGTCGATGTCGCCCGCTGGGACGGCATCGAACACGGGCGATGGATCGAGAGCCGAAGCAGGGGCGGCATCGAGAGCGGCGTGCGGATCGGGATCGGCCACCGTGGGCGCCGCCCCAGCCGACGGCGCCGCCGACGCTGCGGTCCTCGGCGGCCCGCCCATCAGCGCCTCGAGAGAGGCCAGCGTGTCGGCCTCGGCGATCGGCTTGTCGGTGCGCCAGCGCAGCATGCGCGGGAAACGCGTCGCGATCCCCGACTTGTGGCGGCTCGAGCGCTGGATGCCTTCGAAGCCGAGCTCGAAGACCAGCGTCGGCGTGACGCTGCGCACCGGGCCGAACTTCTCGAGCGTGGTGCGGCGGACGACGGCGTCGACCTTCCCCATCTCCTCGTCGGTCAGGCCCGAGTAGGCCTTCGCGAACGGCACCAGCGCGCGCGGCCGGTCGGGGTCGTCGTCGATCGCGCGGTCCCACACGGCGAACGTGAAGTCGCTGTACAGCGACGCGCGCCGCCCGTGCCCGCGCTGCGCGTAGATCAGCACCGCGTCGACGGTCAGCGGATCGATCTTCCACTTCCACCACACGCCCACGTCCTTCGTGCGCCCGACGCCGTAGCGCGCGTCGCGGCGCTTCAGCATGAAGCCTTCGACACGCCGCTCGCGCGCCTCCTGGCGCAGCGTCGCGAACGCGGCCCAGCTGGCGGCGTGCAGCACCGGCGACAGCCGCAGGCTCGGGTGATCGAGCGCGGCCACCAGCGCCTCGAGCCGCGTGCGCCGTTCCGCCTGGCCGCGCGCGCGCAGGTCGACGCCGCTTTCCTCCAGCAGGTCGTAGGCGACCAGCACGACCGGCGTTTCCGCCAGCAGCTTCTTCGACAGCGACTTGCGGCCGATGCGGGTCTGCAGGTCGGCGAACGACGCCGGCGCGTCGGTCGCGTCGCGGGTCCGTTCGTCCGCGCGCCACACCAGGATCTCGCCGTCGATCACGGTGCCCGGCGGCACCACGCGGCCCAGCGCCTCGAGCTCGGGGAAGCGTTCGGTGACGAGGTCCTCGCCGCGCGACCACACGGACACGTCGCCGCCGCGCACGACGAGCTGGCCGCGGATGCCGTCGTACTTCCACTCGACCTGCCAGGCGTCGGGCGAGCCGAGCAGCGCATCGAAGCGTTCGACCGGCTCGTTCAACGCGTGGGCGAGGAAGAACGGGTAGGGCTGGCCGCGCAGCTCGTCGGGCATCGGCGCCGACCCGTCGTCGCTCGACGCATCGCCGGCCACGACGGGTGCCGCGATCAACGCGCGGTAGGTCGCGGCGCTGGGTCGCGAGCGACCGTCGGTGTAGCCCATCAGGCGATGCGCGACGATCTTCGCGTCGATGCCCGAGATCGTGGCCAGCGCACGCGTGACCGAGAGCTTCGACACGCCGACGCGAAAGGCGCCGCCGATCAGCTTGATCAGCAGGAAGCGCTCGGCCGTGTCGAGTTCGTCCCACCAGCCGACGAGCTGCCGCGCGATGACCTCCGGTGGCTCGCCCTTCAATCGCAACAGGCGGTCCTCGACCCACGTGGCGAGGCCGAGGTCGGACGTGCGCGACGGCGGCGGCAGCACGTGCGCGATGGTCTCGGCGAGGTCGCCGACGGCCTGGTAGCTCTCGTCGAACAGCCACTCGGGCAGCGCCGCGACGTCCCGCGCCGTCTCGCGCAGCAGGCGCGTCGGCACCGTCTGGCGCGGCTTGCCGCCGGCCAGGAAGTACACCGCCCATGCGGCGT
>CAHJXF010000469.1 GCA_903644065.1 Betaproteobacteria bacterium | reverse complement strand
TTGCGCGACCCGGGCGGCCGGCCGCTGCAGCTCGCGTTGCGGACCTTCCCCGACCGACCGGAGCTGCCGGTCATCGCGGCGGCGCTGCAGGAACAGTGGCGCCGGGTCGGCATCGCGATCCGGGTCGACGTCGGCAATTCGGGCGACATCCCGATCGCCCATCGCGACGGCTCGTTGCAGCTCGCGCTCGCGGCGCGCAACTACGCCAACCTGCCCGATCCGGTCGCCACGCTGCTGCAGGACTTCGCGCCGCGGGGCGGCGACTGGGGCGCGATGGGCTGGCACAGCGACGACCTCGCGAACGCGCTCGCCCGACTGAACGCCGGGACCGCGAACCGGACCGAGGTCCTCGCGCTCCGCCGGCGCATCGTCGGCATCCTGCAGGCCGAGCTGCCGGTCATCCCGGTGACCTGGTACCGGCTGCAGGTGGCGACCAGCCGGCGTATCGACGGCGTGAGCCTCGATCCGCTCGAGCGCTCGTATCGACTGACGCGGCTGCGCTGGCACGCATGAAGTGGCACGGGCGCGAGCGGCAGCGGGCATGAAGCCGATAGACGAGCCGGCATGAGGCGGAACACCCGGGCGCGCTGGATCGGCGTCGTCGCGCGACGCGCCTTCCAGGCGGTCGCGTCGACGGTGCTGATCGGCGTGCTGTGCTTCTTCATGGTCCGCTCGCTGCCCGGCGACATGGCGGTGCGCATCGCCGCGGGCCGCTACGGCTACGACCTGGTCGGCAACGGCGCGGCCGATGCCGTCCGCGCGGAGCTCGGTCTTGACCGGCCGCTCGCCTCCGCATTGCTCGCCTGGCTCGGCGACCTCGCGCATCTCGACCTCGGCCGATCGATGGTGAGCGGCGAACCGGTCCTGGCCGAGGTGGCCTATCACCTCGGCGCGACGATCGAGCTGTCGATCGCCGCGCTCGCGTTCGGCGTCGCGATCGGCCTGCCCGTGGGCTGCCGGGCCGCGCTGCACGCGGGAGGCTGGGTCGACCGCACGACCGTGGCCTGGGCCGTGCTCGGGCGCGGCCTGCCGCCGTTCCTCGTGGCGCTGCTGCTGATGCTGGTCGTCGCCGTCGGTATGGGGGCGCTGCCGGTCGCGGGCGACGAGACCGCGAGCAGCCTGCTGCTGCCGGCGCTGACGCTCGGCATCATCCTGTCCGCGGGCCTGGCCCGCGTGGTGCGCAACGCGCTGCGCGACGCGCTGCTGTCGCCGTCGTTCGAGTTCGCCCGCACCAAGGGCCTGTCCGACTTCGATGCGCTGCTGCGTCACGGGGTCCGCAACGCGGCGCTGCCGGTCGTCGCCTATCTCGGCTTCCAGGCCGTGTTCCTGGTCGAGGGAGCGATCGTGGTCGAGACGGTCTTCGCATGGCCCGGCATCGGCCATGCGCTGGTGCACGCGGTGTTCGGCCGCGACGTGCCGCTGATCCAGGGCACCGCGCTGTGCATGGGGCTGCTGTTCGTGACCTTCAACACGCTCGTCGACGCGTTGTCGCTGGCGATCGATCCGCGACCGCGGGCCCACGCCCCGCGATGACGGCGCTCGCACGACGCGACCGCACGACGAGCGGGCCGCACCGCGCGCGACGCGTCTGCGGCTTCCTGCTGATCGCCGCGATCGCCGCGTTCGGCCTGCTCGGACCGTGGCTGATCGGCATCGACCCCGCGGCACAGGACCTCGGCGACAGCCTGTCGCCACCTCGCACGTCGCAGTGGCTCGGCACCGATGCGCTGGGCCGCTCGGTGGTCGCGCGCCTCGCGGTCGCGACCCGACTGTCGATCGGCCTCGCCTGGCTCGCGGCCGGGGCGGCTTGCATCCCCGGCGTGTTGCTGGGGGTCGCAGCCACCTGGCGCGGCGGGATCGTCGAACGAAGCCTGGTCCTGCTCGCAGACGCCGCGTTGTCGATCCCCGGGCTGCTGCTGGTCGTGCTGTTCGCATCCATCGCACCGGGGGCGCACTGGGCGCTCTTCGTCGGCCTGTCGCTGTCGATGTGGGTCGAGTACTTCCGGGTGACGCGTGCCGCGAGTCGGCCGGTGCTCGACGGCGACGCGGTGCAGGCCGCCCGACTGCTCGGCTTCGGTCCGGTCCACGTCGTGCGGCGCCACCTCGGACCCGCGCTGCTGCCGTTGATCGGCACGCTGCTCGCGTTCACGTCGGCGCAGGCGGTGCTGTCGCTGGCGGCTCTCGGTTTCGTCGGCGTCGGCCTGCAGCCGCCCACCGCGGAGCTCGGACTGATGATGACGGAGAGCCTGCCGTACTACCAGGAAGCGCCCTGGCTGATCGCTGCGCCGGTCGTCGTCGTGACGACGCTGGTGCTGGGCATGGTGCTGATCGGCAGCGAGCGCCGCGTCGCATGAACGCGCCGCTGCTGGCCGTCGCGGACCTGTCGATCCACGCCGGTCGCGTGCCGCTGCTGCGCGACATCGCTTTCGCGCTCGATGCCGGCGAATCGCTCACCGTCGTCGGCGAGAGCGGCGCCGGCAAGTCGCTGCTCGCACAGGCCGTCATGGGCACGCTCGACGCGTCGCTGCGGGTCGCGGGCCGCGTGACGCTGGCCGGCCGGGCG
>CAHJXF010000468.1 GCA_903644065.1 Betaproteobacteria bacterium | reverse complement strand
AAGGGACCGCGACGAAGGGCCATGACGAAGGGCCGCCGTGGAGCGACCGAGACGGATGCTTTACGGCGGACGGATCGACGTGCCGGTAGCGTCCGCTCGTTTGCCTTTACACTGCCAGCCGCGTATCGCGACCCGATTGTCATCAACACGCCACGCCGACGCGGGGGTAGCGAGACGCGGTCACCGATGCGCGGTCAGCGAGGTCCACCGATGCGTTGCCGTCAAACCGTGAAACAGGAGCTTCCATGAGCGTGCTCGACCAGGAAATCGCAAGCCAGTTGCCGAAGGCCTCGTTCACGCGTCGCGGCTTCGTCGTCACCGCGCTCGGCTCCGGCTTCGCCGCGGCGGTCCTGCCGGTCGGCGCGCAGACCATCGCGACCGATGCCGCGGGGCTCGACGCCGGCGAAGTGAAGATTCCGGTGGCCGACGGCCAGATGCCCGCCTATCGCGCGCAGCCGGCCGGCAAGTCCGACCTGCCGACGGTGATCGTGATCCAGGAGGTGTTCGGCGTCCACGAGCACATCAAGGATCTCTGCCGCCGGCTCGCCAAGCTCGGTTACCTGGCGGTCGCACCCGAGCTGTACGCGCGCCAGGGCGACCCGTCGAAGTACGACTCGATCCCCGACCTGATCAGCAACGTGGTCTCGAAGGTCCCCGATGCGCAGGTCACCGGCGACCTCGACGCGACGGTGGCATGGGCGGCGAAGAACCACGGCAACGCCGACAAGGTCGCGGCGACCGGCTTCTGCTGGGGCGGGCGCCAGACCTGGCTGTTCGCCGAGCACAGCGCGAAGCTGAAGGCCGGCGTCGCCTGGTACGGACCGCTCGCCGGCAAACCCAGCGAGATGCAGCCGAGGACGGTGATCGACGGCGCCGGGCAGCTGAAGGCGCCGGTGCTCGGCCTCTACGGCGGCAAGGACCAGGGCATCACCGCGGAGGCGCGCGACCAGATGACCACGGCGCTCAAGTCGGCGCCGACGATCGCGGCCGATTCGAGGATCGTCGTGTTTCCCGACGCGCCGCACGGCTTCAACGCCGACTACCGTCCGAGCTACGTGAGAGCCGACGCGGAAGCGGGCTGGGCGCAGATGCTGGCGTTCTTCAAGGCGCACGGCGTCGCCTGATTCTTACCGACACGGATCGGCAGGGCACGATGACCCGGCCATGATGGTCGTCTGTTCGCAGTCGGGCCACCGACGTCGCGGCCCGACCGGCTCGACGCTCCCAACCATGCCGCGAGTGTCTCCGTGGATTCGATGACCGGCGCGATCGTCGCGACGTTCGCGGCGACGTTCGCGGTCGCCGCGATCAGCATCGCGCTCGCGGCTTGGCTGTCGTTGCGCCTGCTCGGCCGCTTCGTCAATCGCATGGTGAGCTTCTCGATCGGCGTCCTGCTCACCACCACCTTCGTGCACCTGCTTCCCGAGGCGTTCGAATCGACCGCCCCGCGCGACGACCTGTTCATCGCCATCCTGGCCGGCCTGTTCGCCTTCTTCTTCCTCGAGAAGATCGCGGCCTATCGGCACAACCACCACTTCGAGGGCGACGGCCACCATCACGCAGCGGGCCACGATGCCGAGGAGGCGGGGCGCGGCGGCATCTTCGTGCTGGTCGGCAGCGCCGTCCACAACTTTTCCGACGGCATCGTCATCGCCGGCGCCTTTTTGGCCAGTCCGTGGGTCGGCCTCGCCGCGACGTTGTCGATCCTGGCGCACGAGATTCCGCACAAGATCGGCGACTTCATCGTGCTGATCAACGCGCACGTGCCGAAGCGTCGCGCCATCGTCTACGCGTCGATGTCGAGCTCGGCGATCGTCGTCGGCGGATGGATCGGCCTGATGGCGCTGGAGCGGGTCGGCGCGCTGGTGCCGTTCGTCCTCGTGATCGCCGCGGCCAATTTCCTCTACATCGCGCTGTCCGACCTGGTGCCGCAGATGCACCGCATCGTCCCCGGCGTCGATCGCCTGCGCGATACGCTGTGGCAGGCGGGGCTGATCGGCTTGGGCGTCGTCGTCGTCGTGCTGCTCAACGGCTGGCTGCACGACTGAGCGCGGGCCGCGCCGGGCGGCCTTGCGTTCGACCCGCGGGGGACGCCGCCCGCGGATCGGGACGACCAGGTCTTCGGTGATCGGGTTGCGCCGACCCGGCGCCGTCGCGAGTCGGGCGGCGCCGGACGCGTCATCCCGCGTCCCCTCGTGCCACCGGTCGTCGCGGGTCCGCGCACCACGCGCTCCACGAGCCCGGATACAACGCGGCGCCCGGCAGACCGGCGAGCTCCATCGCCAGCAGGTTGTGGCACGCGGTGACGCCGGAGCCGCACGACTGCACGACGTCGCGCGGCTCGCGACCCGCCAGCGACGCGTCGAAGGCCGCGCGCAACGCGGCCGCATCGAGGAAGCGACCGTCGGCGCCGACGCTGCGCCCCATCGGATGGTTGATCGCCCCCGGAATGTGGCCCGCGACCGCATCGAGCGGCTCGACTTCGCCGCGGTAGCGCTCGGGCGCACGCGCATCGACGATCAGACGCGCGGATCGCGCGAGGCCGCGGCATAGGCGAGCAGCGTGAAGTC
>CAHJXF010000467.1 GCA_903644065.1 Betaproteobacteria bacterium | reverse complement strand
CTTCGCGCCGCGATGGCCAGCACGGCGGCGGTCGCCAGCGCAGTTGCCACGACGGGTGCGAGCGCGTTCGGCCATCTGGTCGCGGCCGTCGCGGCGACGACCGCGACGCCGGCGATGGCCACGGCCGACGCCAGGGCGTCGAGGCGACGCGACGGGCCGACCGCGATGCGGGCCGACAGGCTCATGGGCGGTCGGTGGGAGAGGTAAGGAGACGACGAGGCGGACTAGCCCGCCGAACGGGTCACACGCGGCGCAGCACCATCGTGCCGTTGGTACCGCCGAAACCGAACGAATTGGAAAGCGCGACGTCGATGCGCATCGGCCGCGCCTCGTTGGCGCAATAGTCGAGGTCGCACTCCGGGTCCGGGTTGACCAGGTTGATCGTGGGCGGCGAGACCTGGTCGCGGATCGCGAGCGCCGCGAAGACGCCTTCGATGCCGCCGGCCGCGCCGAGCAGATGACCGGTCATCGACTTGGTCGAATTGATCACCAGCTGCTTCGCGTGATTGCCGAACGCGCTCTTGATGGCGTCGGTTTCGTTCTTGTCGCCGAGCGGCGTCGACGTGCCGTGCGCGTTGATGTACTGCACCGCATCGCCGTCGATGCCGGCGTTGCGGAGCGCGTTGACCATGCCGCGACGCGGGCCGTCGGCATTGGGCGCGGTGATGTGGTACGCGTCCGAACTCATGCCGTAGCCGATCAGCTCCGCCACGATGTCGGCGCCGCGGCGCTTCGCGTGCTCGTACTCCTCGAGCACCATGACACCGGCTCCCTCGCCGAGCACGAAGCCGTCGCGATCGCGGTCCCAGGGCCGGCTCGCGCCGGCCGGGTCGTCGTTGCGCTGGGTCATCGCGCGCGCCGCCGTGAAGCCCCCGATGCCGAGCGGCGAGATGGTCGATTCGGCCCCGCCGGCCAGCATCACGTCGGCATCGCCATACTCGATCAGGCGACCCGCATCGCCGATGCAGTGCAGCCCGGTCGTGCAGGCGCTGACGATGCCGTAGCTCGGACCCTTCATGCCGAAGTGGATCGACAACTGACCGGACACCATGTTGATGATCGAGGCCGGTACGAAGAACGGCGAGATGCGTCGCGGGCCGCGTGCGGCGAGCTCGATGCAGGTTTCCTCGATCATCGGCAGGCCACCGATGCCGGACCCCACGATGACGCCGATGCGCTCGGCGTTCTCCTCGGTGACGACGAGGCCGCTGTCGTTCCAGGCCTGGATGCCGGCGGCCACCCCGTAGTGGATGAACGTGTCCATGTGGCGCGCTTCCTTGGCCGAGATGTACTCGCCGACCTGGAAGCCGCGGACCTCGCCGGCGATACTGCACGGCAGGGCGGACGCGTCGAAGCGGGTGATGGGACCGATGCCCGACCGGCCGGCGAGGATGCCGGACCAGGCTTCGGCGATCGTATTGCCGACCGGCGAGATGATGCCCAGCCCGGTGATGACGACGCGACGACGACTCATGCGGGCGGGACCGGACCGGCGAACGGGCTACAGGTGAAGGGAACGCTCAAGGCAGGCTCTCGGCTGCGGCGGCGACTGCGACTGCATCCACGATTGAGATTTCGACCGCGACCGCGACGACCTCCGCTTACTTCTTGTGCGAGCTGACGTAATCGATCGCCTGCTGCACGGTCGTGATCTTCTCGGCTTCCTCGTCGGGAATTTCGGTCTCGAACTCGTCTTCGAGCGCCATGACCAGTTCGACGGTATCGAGCGAGTCGGCGCCCAAGTCATCGACGAACGACGATTCGGTCTTGATGTCGGCTTCGTTGACGCCGAGTTGTTCGGCGACGATCTTCTTGACGCGCTGTTCGATGCTGTCCATGAATTCTTCTTCTCCGGAAATGGGGGCGACAGGTCGGGCGAGGGCGGATGCCTGGTTCAGGACCGATGTTCGACCCAGCGAGCGAAAGTCACTTCGACCCGCCGTGAAAATCGCGCGGATTGTAGCAGACCGCCCTCGTCCGCCGACCCCCTTCGCGCCCTGCCTGACGGGCCGTCGAGAGGGGTGTTCACGCCCCGTCAGGCCATGTACATGCCGCCGTTGACATGCAGCGTGGCGCCCGTCACGTAGCTCGCGGCCGGCGAGACCAGGAAGGCCACGGCGGCGGCGACGTCCTCCGGCTGCCCGAGGCGGCCGAGCGGAATCTGGCCGGTCACGGCCTCGACCTGCGCGGCGGTCAGGCCCTTCGTCATGTCGGTCTCGATGAAGCCCGGCGCGACGCAGTTGACGGTGATGCCGCGACTGCCCAGCTCCTTCGCCAGCGAACGTGTCATGCCGGCGACGCCCGCCTTCGCGGCCGAGTAGTTGACCTGCCCGCCGTTGCCCGCGGAGCCGACGACCGACGTGATGTTGACGATGCGCCCGCCCCGCGCCTTCACCATGCCGCGCATCGCGCCACGGCACATGCGGAAGACCGCGGACAGATTGGTGTCGATCACGGCGCTCCAGTCGTCGTCCTTCATGCGCATCGCGAGCGTGTCGCGCGTGATCCCGGCGTTGTTGACGAGGATGTGCAGCGCGCCGCAGTCGGCCTGCACCCGATCGATGGCGGCCGTGCACGA
>CAHJXF010000466.1 GCA_903644065.1 Betaproteobacteria bacterium | reverse complement strand
GATGAACCGTCCGTCCCGCACGACCAGGAGCACGCCGGGCAGCCGCTCGGCGGCCGTCGCGTCGCACCGCTCGAGCGCGGCCGTCGGCGACGGCGGTCGCACGATGCGCGCGTGCACCATGCCGTCGAGATGCAGGTCCTGCAGGTAGGCCGCGCCGCCGCTCACCTTCGCCGGGATGTCGACGCGGGCCAACGACTTGCCGACCACGGTGTGGCTGCGCGGATCGCGCAGCTCGCTCGACGGCTGCACGTCGACGTGCAGCGAACGATCGACGAGCAGGTCGCCGTAGGCGACGCGCCGGGCGCCGAAGACGACGGTCCCGTCGTCGACGCGCAGTCGATCGGCCGTCGTTGACCAGCGATCGGCGGCCAGGCCGACCAGCAGGGCTCGCGCCTGCGCGGCCGCATGGCGGAGCGCCGTGCCGCTGTCCTGCATCGAATGGCTGCCCGCGGTGTAGCCCTCGTCGGCGGTGCGCTCCGTGTCGGCGGTGACGATGGCGATTCGCGCCGGGAGCACCTCGAGCTCTTCGGCGGCGACCTGGATCAGCGCCGTCTTGATGCCCTGCCCGAGCTCGGCCTTGCCGGTGAAGATCGTGACGCGGTTCTGCGCGTCGATGCGGACCCAGCCGTCGAGGAACGGCAGCTTCTTGAGGCTGCCCGGCAACGGCGCGGACGGTGGCGGCGCGCCCTCGCCCTGCGACCAGCCCGTCCGCCAAGAGAACGCGACGACCAGCGCGCCACCGGTGGCGAGGAAATCGCGACGCTTCATGCGGCGGCCTTCAAGGTGCCCGCCGCGCGCTGCACCGCGCGGACGATGCGCAGGTGCGTCCCGCAGCGACACAGGTTGCTCGACAGGTGCAGGCGGATCTCGGCCTCGGTGGGCTTCGGGTTATGGGCCAACAGGCTTTCGGCGCGCATCACCATGCCGGCGATGCAGTAGCCGCATTGCGCGGCCTGCTCGTCGATGAACGCCTGTTGCATGCGCCCGGGACGCTCGGCGCTGCCGAGTCCCTCGACGGTGGTGACGGCCCGCTCGCCGACCATCGAGATCGGCGTCAGGCACGAGAACACGGCCTCCTTGCCGATCATCACCGTGCAGGCGCCGCATTGGCCGAGTCCGCAACCGAACTTGGCGCCGTGCAGGCGCAGGTCGTCGCGCAGAACGTAGAGCAACGGCGTCGACGGGTCGGCGTCGACCTGGCGCGGCGTGCCGTTCAGCTGCAGCGTGAAAGCGGTCATCGTCGCTCCCTCATCGACTGTGAAACGTTCATCGAGCGGTCGCCGCGACCGCGCGTTCGAGATGCGGCCAGGCGGGCGCATCGGCGGCCACCTGTCTCAGGTAGGCCAGCAGCGCGACCAGCTGCTCGTCGCTCAGGGTCTCGCCGTAGGCCGGCATCCAGCGTCCGGGCCGGCCGTCGCGCGGCACGATGCCGCCGCGAATCACGCGCAGGAGGCTGAGCGGCTGGTCCTCGTAGAGCGCCACGGCCAGCGGCATCCGCAAGCCGCTGTTCGACGAGACGTCCCGACCGCGGTCGTGACAGCCCGCGCAGGCGGTCGCGTACACCGACGCGCCGAGCGCCAGACGGGCGTCGCTCGCATCGAACGGCGTTCCGGCCAACGGCCGCTCCGCTCTCTTCCGGCTCGCGGCTTCGCGCGACCGCCCTGCTTCGCCGGGCGGCCCCATCGCGTCGACCACCGCCGTGGCCAAAGCCGTCACGTCGGCGGCGTCGGCGTGCTCGAGGCCGGCCACGACCTGCTGCATCGGACCGCCGGCGATGGCGTGGTCGTCGGTCAGGCCGGTCCGCAGATACGACGTCATGGCTTCGACCGACCAGACCACCGGGGACGGTGAACGGGCGTCGATCGGCGGCGCGTACCAGCCGTCGATCACGGCGCCCTCGAGCGCCGCGTCCCGCTTCTCCGCGGCCAGGAGATTGCGCGGGGTGTGGCAGGCGCCGCAGTGGCCGAGCGTCTCGACGAGATGGATGCCGCGTGCGTCGACCGGGTCCTTCGCCACCGCGACGGGATCGTGCGCGTCGTGCAGGAACAGCAGGTTCCAGCCGGCCATCAGCGGGCGCCAGCGCAGCGGCAGGAATAACGAGTTGCCGGGCGGCGTCGCGTCGGATGGATCCTGCGACATCAGGAAGGTATACAGCGCGTGCAACTCGTCGTCGGTCGTGCCCTGGAAATGGGTGTACGGGAACGCGGGATACAGCAGATGCCCGTCGCGCGAGACGCCCTGGCGCATCGCGCGGGCGAACGCCGCTTCGGACCAGGCGCCGAGGCCGGCCTGCGGATCGGGCGTGAGGTTGGAGCCGTAGATCGTGCCGAACGGCGTGGTCAGCGGCACGCCGCCCGCATACGGCAGGCCCGCGGCGGTGGTGTGGCAGCTCGCGCAGTTGCCGAGGGCCGCGAAGCGTTCGCCATCGCGGACGAGGTCGGACGACGGCACGTCGGTACGCTGCGCGACCGGGCCGATCGCCGGTCGCCAAGCGAAGGCCGCGAACGCCAACGCCGCGATGCCCAGCGCCGCGGCCGCCGCGATCGAGGCCACGCGCCAGCCTCTCATGCGACCCCCGGCGA
>CAHJXF010000465.1 GCA_903644065.1 Betaproteobacteria bacterium | reverse complement strand
CTCGTGCTGCTGCCGCTCGCGCGCGGTCGCGCTACCCGCAGCAGCGCGGCGCTGGCCCTCGGGACGTTCGCCACCAGCGCCTGCGCGTCCGGACCACTGTGGCCGCCGGTTTCCACCGGCTGGTCGCTCGCATCGCTCGCTCTCGTGGCGCTCATCGCGACGAGCTGGCTGCGCGCCTGCACCGCGCGCGAGCTGCAACCGCTGTGGCGCGGCAACCCGCAGCTGCCGCTGGTTCGCGGCACCTGCGATCGCCTGCGCGTGGCCGTCGTCCTGGTCCCGGTGCTGGTCGGCGCATGCCTCTGCATCGCCGGCGCGACGGTCTCGCCGCGCCTGCTGCGGCCGAAGGTGCTGGTCGCCTTCGGCCTCGTGCTCGTGGGCGTCTGCACGGTCGAAGCGACGACGCGCGAGGCGATGGATCCGACCCACCACGCGTCGCGCTGGATCCTGCTGCTGTCGATCGCCGTGGCGTTCGCGTCGGAAGTGGCGCCGTCGTGAGCGCCGTCGTGAGCGCCTTCATGAACGCCGTCGTGAGCGCCGGCGTGCGAGCGCCGCTGGTGAGGAGGCGGTGGTGACCGGTCCGGTCAGCCCGCTCTCGGCCGAGGGCATCGCGTTCGCGTATCCGGGCCTGCCGCTGTTCGACGACTGGTCGTACCGCTTCGAACCCGGGCTGACCTGGGTCCGCGGCGACAACGGTTGCGGCAAGTCGACGCTGCTGCGGCTGCTCGGCGGCGTCGTCGCGCCCGCTGCCGGCCGCCTGCGCCTGGACGCGTTCGATGCGCAGACGCATCCCATCGACTACCGCCTGGGCGTCTACTGGTGCGGACCGGACGGCCCGGCGTTCGATCATCTGAAGCCGGCGGAATTCTTCGGATTCGTCGCGGGTCTCTATCCCGGCTTCGACCGGGCGTCGGCCGCCCGGCTCGTCGACGCGCTCGGCTTGCAGCCCTTCCTCGCGCGCCGCATCCGCGAGCTGTCCACCGGCTCGCGGAAGAAGGTCGCGGTGATCGCGGCCGTAGCGGCCAGGACGAACGTCGTCCTGCTCGACGAACCGCTCGCGGGCCTCGACCGGCACTCGGCGCGCGTGCTCGACGGGCTGCTCGTCGAGGCCGCACGGCAGCGCGACCGCGTCTGGATCGTGACCAGCCACGAGCCGCTCGGCGACGCGTCCGTCGCGGCCCGGACGATCGACTTGCCGGCCCGCTGACGACGGCGGCCCCGTCGAAGCACGGTGCTAGACTCGACCGGCTTCATCCTGACCGAGGTCGCCCCATGGAACGAGCCGCGTTCTTCGAATCCCTGCAGTCCCGGTTGTCGAAGATGCTCGACGAGACGCCGGCCGCCGATCTGCGCAACAACCTGCGCGCGCTGTTGCAGCAGGGCTTCGAGCACTTCGACCTCGCGACCCGCGAACAGCTCGACCTGCAGACCGAACTGTTGTCGCGGGCACAGACCCGCATCGCCGCGCTCGAGGCGCGCATCGCAAAGCTCGAAGGCGCCGCGACCACTTCGGCCACTTCGACCACCACGACCGTCGCGGCCGTCGCGAGCCCGCTGCAGGATTCGCCGCTCGGTTGAGACGTCCGCGGCCGCTCGTTCGTTCGAACGATGCGACCGCCACGGGCTCCTCGCTAGACTGGGACGACGGCGTTCGCGGTCCATGCACGCGTCGCCGGACTCGTCGTCATGCGATCGCCCCGTCCCCGTCCCCGCAATCATCCCCGTCTCCGTCCCCTTCGTCCGCGCCATCGCGACGTCCATCGCACCCGCGATGGGGCGGCCCCGTGACCGCCGCGCTGTCGCTGGCGCTGGTGCGCAGTCGTGCGCTGGCCGGCATGGAGGCGCCCGAGGTCACGGTCGAGGTGCATCTGAGCGGCGGCCTGCCGGCGCTCAACATCGTGGGCCTGGCCGAGACCGAGGTGAAGGAGAGTCGCGACCGGGTGCGCGCGGCACTTCTCAACGCGCGCTTCGAGCTGCCGGCGCGGCGCATCACCGTCAATCTCGCGCCGGCCGACCTGCCGAAGGAGTCGGGCCGCTTCGACCTGCCGATCGCGATCGGCATCCTGGTCGCCTCCGGCCAGTTGCCCGCCGATCGGCTGGACGCGTTCGAGTTCGCGGGGGAGCTGTCGCTGTCCGGTGAGTTGCGACCGATCCGCGGCGCGTTGGCGATGACGCATGCGATGTCGCGGCAGGCGGCCGAAGGCGGCGCCGTGCGGCGCGGCTTCATCCTGCCGCACGGCTCGGCCGTCGAGGCCGCGCTCTGCGACGGCATCCGCGTGCATCCGGCGACGACGCTGCTCGACGTCTGCGCGCATCTCGCCGGGCAGGTGCCGTTGCCGGTGCAGGCACCGTCGGCTCCGGCCGTGTCGCACAGCGCGCTCGACCTCGCCGACGTCAAGGGACAGGCCGCGGCCAAGCGCGCCCTCGAGGTCGCGGCGGCCGGCGGCCACAGCGTCCTGATGATCGGGCCGCCCGGCACCGGCAAGTCGATGCTCGCGCAGCGCTTCGCGGGGCTGCTGCCGCCGATGTCGCAGGATTAGGCGCTCGAGTCGGCGGCGGTGCTCAGCCTCAACGGCAGCTTCCGTGCAGACCGC
>CAHJXF010000464.1 GCA_903644065.1 Betaproteobacteria bacterium | reverse complement strand
AAGTCGTAGCCGAAATCGACGTTTCTCTTGTGAGCCCAGACCTGGAGCGCCTCCGACATCGGGGCGGCGCAGACCTGGTCGATGATCTTCGCCTGCGCGGTCTTCCACAGCGCCTTCTGCTTCTCGACGTCGGGCTCGATGCGCGCGGCCTCGATCTCGGCATCGGCCGCGTCGCAGTGGGAGAAGTTCACCACGCCGCCGGGCCTGCCGACGATCGAGTGGGAATCGTAGAACTGGGTCAGGAACGTATCCGCCACGGGGAAGCGGGCGGCCGCGTAGTAGACGACGTCCGAGAGGTCCTTGCGGATCTGCGCATGGTAGGTCTGGTGGTCGACGACATCGAGCTTCAGGTCGATGCCGACCTTCTTCAACTGGCTCTGGACGACCTGCATCGTGGTCAGCATGGAGGGCAGCGTCGTCTGGATCGCCGTCAGGGTCAGGCCGTTCGGGTAGCCGGCCTCGGCGAGCAGCGCCTTCGCCTTGGCGATGTCGAAATTGGGCAGCGGCGCTTTCGGGTCGGACCCCAGATAGCCGTTCGGGATGATCGAGAGCGCCGCGTCGGTCACGAGCTTGCCGCGAAACGCGATGATCTGGTCCTGGCTCACCGCGTGCGCGATGGCGAGCCGCACGCGCTTGTCGTCGAGTGGCTTGTGGCCGATGTTGATGTGCAGGAGCGAGAGCTCCGCCGGACGCACGATGTCGACCGTGACGTCGGGCTCCTTGGCGAAACGCTCGGCCCAGCGCTGGTCCTGGCGGCCGTACACGACGTCGAGTTCGCCCGACGTGAAGGCGAGGTCGCGCGCGGAATCCGCCGGGATCAGCCGGTACACGATGCCGTCGAGCTTCGGCTTGCCGCGGAAGTAATCCGCGTTCGCGACGAGCCGCACGCTCTCGTTCGGCCGGTACTCCGCGAACGCGAAAGGCCCGGTGCCGACAGGTTTCAGGCGGAAATCGGCGCCCAGCGCCTCGACGGCCTTGCGGCTCACGACGTTGCCGCCGTGATAGTTCGCCACGAGCCCGAGCAGCGACGGCACGGGCTGCTTCAGGGTGATCCGGACGGTCGAGGGGTCGACCGCCTCGACCTTCTCGAAGGACGCGTAATCGCTGGCGAAGGAGGAGGTCGCGGGATCGGCCGCGCGCTTCAGCGAGAACACCACGTCGTCGGCGGTGAGCTCGCCGTAGGTGCCGTGGAACTTGACGCCGCGGCGCAGCGTGAAGGTCCAGGTCTTGGCGTCGTCCGATTTCACCCAGGATTGCGCTAGGTCCGGCTCCAGCGATTCGAGGTCGGTCGAGCCCGGCTTGAAGCGCACGAGCCCGCTGAAGATCCATGAGACGACCGGCTTGTCCTGGGTCGAGGTCGCGCGGAACGGGTCGAGCTGGCTGACATCCGCCGCCGCCATGCCGATGTTGAGGGTCTTGGCCGAGGCCGGAAGCGTCGCGAGCGCCAGGGCGGCTGCGGCGCAGAGAAGGACACGTCTCATGGGCGATCCTCGGGTGTTGGTGTCGGCCGACCGGCCGTCTGACATGGTTCTAAGCGCGATCCACGGGGCCCGATAGCGTCCGCGGCGAGAATTGCGGGCAGGTCCGGTGCCGGCGCGCCCAAATACCGTTCAGGCTGGATGCGCGTGCTACAGCAGGTCCTCGTGCCGGCAGTTCAGCAGCACCTCCGCGATGGCGGCATTGTTCGGCAGCCGCACGACCGTCTCGATCACGGCCGCGAGGTCCTCCGGGCGGGACATCTCGTCGCGCGGCTGCGTCGTGACGTGGGCCGTCATCTCGGTGGCGACGAAGCCCGGGCAGAAGGCGGTCGCCCGGATGCCGTGCGCCCAGCCCTCGCGGCGGATCGCGTGGGTCAGCATCACGAGCGCGGCCTTCGACATCGCGTAGCCGGTATTCGGGTTGCGCACCCGCTTGCCCGAGAGCGACGCGACGTTGCAGATCCGCCCCTCACGGGCCGCCACGAGGTGCGGCCAGGCTGCCCGCACGAGCCGCATCGGCGCCCGGGTGTTGACGTCGAGGAGCGCGTCCAGCGCCGTCTCGTCCGGGTCGAGAAAGTCGAAGACCGGGTTGATGCCGGCCGCGTTCACCAGCACGTCGACACGGCCGAAGCGCTCGATCGTGCCGGCCACCCAGGCCTCCGCCGCCCCGGCCTCGGTCGCGTCGTAGCGCAATCCGTGACGCGTCCCGGAGTTCGTCGCCTGCGTCGGGTCGCGCAGGCCCGCGCTGATGGCGTACCCCACGGCCTCGAGCCTGTCCGCGACGGCGCGGCCGATGCCGCGGCTCGCGCCCGACACCATCGCGACGCGGCCTCGCGGATCAAGCATGCGGTGTTTCCTTGCCAAGCTCGATCGTTATAGGAGGATCTCCCGGGTCGGAGCGCAACTACGGTGGCATCGCGGAGCAGTGGGGTATCGCCGATCGCTTGGCTGGTGGCCCCGGCCGGGCTGCTCTTCGCGATCGTCTTCGTGCTGCCGTTCTGCACGATGGCGCTGTTGAGCGTGCTCACCGGCAACCCCATCCAGCGCCCGAACGTCACCTTCACGGCCCGCAACTACGACCGCATCCTGGACGACAGCCTCTACGTCGAGGCGCT
>CAHJXF010000463.1 GCA_903644065.1 Betaproteobacteria bacterium | reverse complement strand
GCGGCGAGCCATCGGCGCGGCCTGCGTGACGTGCCGCCGACCGGCGCCCGCGCCGGCTCAGGCTTTCACGGCGAGGGCCGATAGTATAATTTGCCGCCCCGGATCGACCCGGCCCTGCGACGACGCGCCGCTGCCGTCGAACGGTTCGCGCGACGCGCGCCGGGGTCGGCACACGGTCCCGGGACATCGACCCGCCCTCCACGCTGAACGCGACGCGGCATGCCTCCCGAAGATATGTTGTCGCTTCAATTTCCGGTTCCTCACGTCCCGAAGAATCCGGTGCTCGGCTGGGCATCGTTCTCGCGCACCGGACCGTCGCCGACCGGCGACGCCGCGATGCCGAGCGTGCTGTCGCTGCCGCACCGGCGCGACGTGACCAGCGCCCGCGTCGCCATCGCGCTGGCCCTGCAACGACTCGGCGTCGGGCGCGGCGATCGCGTGCTGGTGCCGGCCTACCACTGCCTGTCGATGGTCGAGCCGGTGGTGTTCTGCGGCGCCGAGCCGTACTTCTTCCCGCTGACGCCGCGGCTCGAGGTCCCGCTGGCCACCCTCGAGGGTTTCGACCTGTCGCGCGTGCGCGCCATCCTCGTCACGCACTACTTCGGTTTCCCGCAGGCCATGCGGGCCATCTGCGCCTTCGCCCGCGCCCGCGGCATCCCGGTCGTCGAGGACTGCGCGCATGCCGTCTTCGGACGCGCGGACGGCGAGCCGATCGGTTCGTGGGGCGACTACGCGGCCGTCAGCCTGATGAAGTTCTTCCCGGTCTACGACGGCGGCTGCCTGATCTCGGCATCGCATGCGCTCGACGACCTCGACCTGCGCCGGCCGTCGCGCCGCTTCGAAGCGAAGGCGCTCGTCAACTCGATCGAGCGCGGCCTCTTCTATCGACGCTTCCACGGCATGCAGACGGCCGCGCGGACCACGCTGATGCTGAAGGACGCGATGTGGCGCACCTTCAAGCGCCTGCGCGGCGCCCGCTCGGCGACGCCGTTCGCCTACCGGGACCCGGCCGCGTCCGACGGCGTCAACGGCCTCGATCCGGCGTGGCTCGACCGCCGCATCTCGTTCGCGTCGCAGCAGCTGGTGGAGCGGCTGCCGGTCGCCCGCATCATCGCGCGGCGCCGTGCCAACTACCTGAAGCTCGACGCCGCGTTGCGCGCGCTGCCCGACGCGCGGCCGTTGTTCGACACGCTGCCCGACGGCGTCGTGCCGTACGTCTTCCCGCTGCTGGTCGAACGGCCCGAGCGCGTCTTCCGCCGGCTCAAGACCGACGGCGTGCCGCTGTTTCGCTGGGAGCGCCTGTGGAACGACGAGGCGGCGCGCGTCGACCCGCTGTCGGCACGCTATGCGACCGAGATCTTCCAGCTGCCGTGCCACCAGGAACTGACCGACGCGGACCTCGACTGGATCGTCGAGCGCGTGCAGGCCGCGTTCCGCGCGGCGAGCTCGCCATGAGCGACGTCGACGGCGGCCGTTCGCACGACGCGGCCCGCTGGCAGGTGCTGCCCGGCTCGGCGTTCCCGGACGTCGCGGACCACTGGAACGCGCTCAACGACGCGGGTTTCCGCTCGCCGGTGCTGCACGCCGACTTCGTCGCGCCGCTGCTGCGTCACTTCGGGGACGGCTCGGAACGCATCGCCTTCGCGAGCGGTGCGGACGGCTGGCGACACGCGGTCGTGGCGGCGCGCGCCAACGCCTTCGTGCAGAACAGCTTCCAGCCGTCGCAGGCGCCCCTCGGCCTGTGGCTGCAGCGCGAAGGTGGGCTCGGGCTGCCCGACGCCCGCGTGATGAGCGCGCTCGCCGCGGCGCTGGCCGCGACCACGACGATGGTCGGCCTGAGCCAGCTCGACCCCGAGCACGTCGCGCGCATCGAGGGCCGCGACCGCATCGCGCTCGACTACATCCGCACGGCGCGCGTGACGATCGCTGGAACGTTCGATGCCTACTGGGCCGCGCGAGGCAAGAACCTGCGTTCCAACATGAAGAAGCAGCGCAACAAGCTCGACGCCGAGGGCGTCGCGCTGCGCTTCGACTGCATCACCGACGCGGCGCACGTGGCCGACGCGATCGACGACTACGGCCGCCTCGAGAGCGCCGGCTGGAAGGCGTCGGGCGGCACCGCGGTGGCTGCCGACAACGCGCAGGGGCGTTTCTATCGCGACGTGTTCGAGCGCTTCTGCGCGCGCGGCATGGGGCGCATCTATCGCTGCTTCTACGCCGACCGCCTGGCCGCGATGGACCTTTGCATCGAGCATCGCGGCGCGATGGTGATCCTGAAGACCGCGTTCGACGAGACCCTCCGCGGCACCTCGCCGGCGTTCTTGATGCGCCACGACTACTTCCCCGCGCTGTTCCGGGACGAGCGGCTGTCGCGCGTGGAGTTCTACGGCCGCGTGATGGAGTGGCACACCAAGTGGAGCGACGAGGTGCGCACGCTGTATCACGCGACGACCTATCGCTGGCCGGTCGTGGCCCGGCTCGATGCGATCCGTCGCGAGCGCTCCGCACGGCTTGCCGCGCGCGTCGTGGTCGAGCTGGACGGCACGCCGTTCGAGGTCACGTCGCAGGAAGTTCAGGTGCACATGAAGGCGGCTGAGG
>CAHJXF010000462.1 GCA_903644065.1 Betaproteobacteria bacterium | reverse complement strand
CGCGGGTCGCCAGGCCCAGCCCGAGGCGTACGCCGCCGCGGCGCGCTCGGTGCGCGACCGCGCCGAGCGGGGCGACGTGGTGGTGGTCCCCAACGTCAGCGTCTACTGGGGCATCGTCCGCTACGCGGTCGGGCCCGGATGGGGCAGGCCGCTGGCCGTCATGCCCGTTCCCAACGCCGAGTGGGCCCGGCTGAACGAGCGGATCGGCCGGTCGCTGGGCGCCGATGCACCGCGTCGCCTCGGACTCGTTCCCGAGCGCGACTTCGTCGAAGCGAACGGCGTGCGCTATGTGCTCGGCAGCGATGTCGTCGCAGCCACGCGCGACGCGGCGCACGTGTGGGTCGTGACCCGCGAGCGCTATCCGGTGAACCTGAAGACCGACCCGGCCCTCCATCCGTCCGAGGCCGTGCCGCCCGAGACCTTCGGGGAGGGCGAGCTGGTGGTCGCGCGTCTCGATCGGGGTGCCCGGCCATGACGTCGCCGGCCACGACGCGGCGGTCCGCCGTCGGGATGCGCGCGTCGTGAACCCCACGATCGCGGCGGTCCGCGGATTCGGGCGCGTGTTGTCCACGGTGCGAGGTCCGCGGTTGTCGATCCTCATCTTCCACCGGGTGCTCGCGACGCCCGACGCGCTGCTGCCCGGCGAACCGGACGCCGTCGCCTTCGAGGCCCGCATGCGCTGGCTGGCCGCCGCGTTCCGCGTGCTGCCGCTGATCGAGGCGGTCCGCCGGCTGCGCGACGGGAGCCTGCCCGCCAACGCCGCGTGCATCACGTTCGACGACGGCTACGCCGACAACGCGACGATCGCGGCCCCCGTCCTCGCGCGCCTGCGGCTGACGGCCACCTTCTTCGTGTCGACCGGCTTCCTCGACGGCGGTCGCATGTGGAACGACACCGTGATCGAGTCGGTCCGCGCCTGTCGCTCGTCGCGTCTCGATCTGGACGCGATCGGCTGCGGCCACTGGGCGTGCGACGACGATGCGACCCGTCTCGCGACGATCCACGGCCTGCTCGAGACGCTAAAGTACCTGCCGCAAGCCGAGCGCCAGGCCAGGGTCGACGCCATCGCCGCCGTGGTGGGCCTGCCTGCCGCGAGCGACCTGATGATGACGCGTCAACAGGTGCGCGAGCTGCGGCGCTACGGCATGTCGGTCGGCGCGCACACGGTCACGCATCCGATCCTGAAGACGCTGGATGCCGACGATGCGCGGCGCGAGATCGCCAACGGACGGCTCGACCTCGAGGAGACGCTGCGCGAGCGGGTCAAGGTCTTCGCCTACCCGAACGGCAAGCCGATGCGCGACTACGACCGGTCGCATGTCGCGCTGGTCCGCGAGCTCGGCTTCGACGCTGCGGTGTCGACCGCGTGGGGCGTGTCGAGCCGCAGCAGCGACCCGTTGCAGCTGGCACGCTTCACGCCGTGGGACCGCGATGCCGACCGCTTCGGCCTGCGCCTCGGGCAGAACCTGTTGCGCACGCCGGTGCTCGCGTCGGCATGACCGACGACGCCGCGCGTGTCCTCGGGGCGGCCGGCGCCGCATCGCCGCGGACGCCCGGGCCGCATGTCGCCGTCTCGGTCGTGCACTGGAACGGGGGGCAGTCGACGATCGAGTGCCTCGAGAGCCTGCATCGCCGGCCTTATGCGCGCCAGCAGATCGTGTTCGTCGACAACGGGTCGACCGATGGCATCGCGGCGGTCGTGCGCGATCGATGGCCCGACATCGTGGTCGTCGTCAACGCCGCCAATCGCGGGTTCACGGGCGGTCACAACCAGGGCATCGCGATGGCGGTCGAGCGGGGCGCCGACTACGTGCTGCTGCTCAATCAGGATGCGACCGTGCAGCCGGACTGCATCGCCCGGATGATGGCGCTCGCCGAGTCGGACGACCGCATCGGGCTCGTCTCGCCGGTGATCTTCTACGCGGACGAGCCGACGCGCGTCCAGTTCTGCGGTCACTGGATCGACTGGGCGGGCGTCAGGACCGGCGGGAGTCGCGTGATCGACGTGATGCGGCAGTACGAGCTCGCGGGCAGCGCCATCAGCCTGTGGGGAACGGCGCTGCTGATCCGGCGCGCGCTCGTCGCCGACATCGGCGTCCTCGACGAACGGCTGTTCGCGTACTACGAGGACACCGACTATTCGTTGCGCTCGTCGTCGCGGGGATGGCTCAATCGCGTCTGCTTCGATGCCGGCGTGCTGCACGAGGGACATGCGACGCGCTACACGCGCGGGCCGCACGTGTTCTACCTGAGTTCGCGCAACGCGTTGCTGTTCTGGCGAAAGGCGTTCGCGACACGCCGCGGCGGTGGCCTGCGCTGGCGGCGGAAGGTGGTATCCGGCATCCTCCACGAAGCCGGGACGCTCAAGGACGCCGCCCTGCCGGAACAGGCCGCCGCCTGCATCGACGGCCTGTGGGCCGGATGGTGGCGACGCTACGGGTCCTACGAGCAACGACGGTCGTCTCCGCGCTGGTTCCGCCGCCTGGCATTGAGCCACCCGTACTTCTGGTCGCGCCTGCTCGACGGCGACCTGGCAAGCCTGATGCGACGCCTGCGCATCGGTCGGCGCAGCGCCTAGCGCCGCTCCCGGCTGCGCCCGCGTGTCGCGCCGCCG
>CAHJXF010000461.1 GCA_903644065.1 Betaproteobacteria bacterium | reverse complement strand
GAGATAGACGTCCATCTTCTGCAGGCGCCGGGCGTCGGCGACAGGCTCGCCTTCGGTGCCGCGCATCAGCAGCACGGCGCCCGATTGCGCGTACTTCGTGAAGTAGTGCGACAGCGCCACGTGGTACTCGGGATGCGTGAAGCTCGCCAGCCGCAGCGCCGGTCCGTCGAAGGGTTGCAGCAATTTGACCAGCGTATGCGCCGGGCTGCGCACCCCCAGCAGGCGGCGCAGCGACAGGACGTGGGCGAGCGGCGCGTTGAGGTCGTTGATGGCCATGAAGGCCGGCTCGCAACGAGCGACCCGCGCCGCCATGTCGTCCGCGTCGCGACATACCGGCAGTCCCATCGTCTCGAAGATCTCGGCGCTCGTCACGCGTGGCGGCGGGACGGCCGGCCCGTTCGGCGACGAGGCCGGGGCATCGAACGCGTGGGCCGAGCGCAGCGACTCGCGATCGGCTTCCGACGCCCTCGTCGCCACCTTGCCGTGCACCAGCACCGGCACGCCTTCGCGCGCCAGCAGGCAGGCCAGCAGCGGCGTCAGGTTCGGCATGTTGCGCGCGCCGTTGTAGCTCGGGACGACGACCGGGGTCAGCGGACCGCCGTCCGGATCGAGCGGGATCGGCAAGCGCAGTCCCCGCGCGTCGGTGGCGTCGAGGAATCCCGCGATCTCGTCGATCGACTCGCCCTTGATGCGCATGGCCAGCAGGATCGCGCCCACCTCGAGGTCGGCGATGCGGCCTTCGAGCAAGGCGCCCCACACCGTGCGGGCATCGTCGAACGACAGCGCGCGCGCGTTGTCGCGACCGCGGCCGATCTCCTTGATGTACTGCGCGCAATCGAGTTTCTGCGGAGTCATGCGTTCACCTTGCATCGGCACGGCGCACACCGGGACCGGGCGGCACGCGATCGCGACGGGGCGCGATCGCGACGAGGAACGAGCCGCGCCCGCGTTCGCACGGTCGTCGATTATGCAGAAACCGTGCCACGCGCATCCACGATCATGCGCTTCAACTCGGGTAGGCACGAGCCGCACTGCGTGCCGCACTTCAGGCGCGACTGCAGTGCCACGAGTCGCTCGCGGGGATCGCCGTCGAGCTGTCCGAGGGCGGTCGCGATCTCCCTTTCACCGACGTTCCAGCAATTGCAGACTACGCGCCCCCGTGACTCGAAGCCGGACGGCGCGGCTTTGCCCGGCTTGAGCAACAGCCGCCCCAGTTGCGCGACCGGGACCGCGTTCTCGAGGTACTCCCTGAGCCAGGTCTCGGCCGACCAGTCGCCCCGCAACGCGACGGCTCGCAGCACGCCGTCCTGCACCAGCACGCGTCGGGCGTGGCCGCGACGTGCGTCGTCGTAGCGGAGCAGGTGCGACGCGGCCTGCCCTGTGCCCTGCGGCGCCGTGGCCTGCAGCCCGAGCGCGGCCTCGACGAGGTCGACGGTCTGTGCGTCGAGCACGGTGTCGTGCGCCGCCCTGAACAGGATGCCGCTCCGGCCGCCCTGGCCCTGCGACCGTCCGAACGGCACGACGCTCGCGTACGCGAAGCGGCCGAAGCCGGCCCGCAGCCGCGCCAGCGTCGCGGCGACCGCGTCGTCGTCGATCCATCCGAAGGCGAGCAGGCGCCACGGCAGGTCGAGCTTGACGAGCCGGACGGCCGCATGCTTCAGCTCCGGCTGCAGCGAGTCGGGGTCCAGCGCGGGCGACGTCAGCGTGTTGACGCCATGGCGCTGGCCCATGCCGCCGACGAACTCCTCGCCCCAGTGCATCGCGATGAACAGCTGGCCCGCCCGCATCGCGTCGGACACGTGCACGCGCATGACCTGGCTGCCACGACGACTCGTGACCTGCACGAAATCGCCGTCGACCAGCAGCCGTCTCTTCGCATCGATGTCGGACACGTCGATCGCCGGTTCGGCGCTGTGGCCGAACAGCTGCGGCACGCTGCCGGTCCGGCTCATGCCGTGCCACTGGTCGCGCAGGCGCCCGGTGTTGAGCGCGAACGGGAAGCGGGCGTCGACCGGTTCGGCCAC
Source organism: Betaproteobacteria bacterium (assembly GCA_903644065.1). Classification (GTDB taxonomy): domain Bacteria; phylum Pseudomonadota; class Gammaproteobacteria; order Burkholderiales; family Burkholderiaceae_D; genus CAHJXF01. The sequence continues at coordinate 595 of CAHJXF010000461.1, read as the reverse complement.
CGCCTTGTACGGCGTGACGGCGAAGCGCGCCCGGCCCGATGGCGTCGGGAACACGCTGTCCTCGTACAACCGCTTCTGCCCTTCGGACGCCCCGGTCCGGAAAGGCCACAGCTGAGGCCCGCGTGCGTCGAGGATGGCGTACGACAGGCCGGTGATGTCGAGGTCGCGGCCCCGCGTGGTCTCGCGATGCTCGTTCCACACGCCCTCGACGTCGCGATAGGGAAACAGCGTCGATCGATCGGCGGACGACCGCGCCGCGGCGAGCCGTCGTTCGAGCCGCCGGGCGAAGTCGCAGACGATGGCCCAGTCGTCGCGCGCCTCGCCGGGCGGCGCCACCGCGGCGCGCACGCGACTGATGCGACGCTCCGAGTTGGTCACGCTGCCGCCCTTCTCGCCCCACGTCGCGGCCGGCAGCAGCACGTCCGCGAACGGCACGGTCGCCGTCGTCGCGAAGGTCTCCTGCAGCACCACCAGCTCGGCCTGTCGCAGCGCCGCGTGCACCCGGTCCAGCTCGGGCATCGACTGCGCCGGGTTGGTACAGGCGATCCACACGGCCTTCACCGTGCCGGCGGCGAGCGCGTCGAACAATTCGATG
>CAHJXF010000460.1 GCA_903644065.1 Betaproteobacteria bacterium | reverse complement strand
ACGGCATCGTCGCCGCCGGCGGCAGTGCCATCGCCGTCGCGTTCGACGTGACCGACGGCGAGGCGACCCGGGCCGCGCTCGAGACGCTGCTCGTCGACGGACCGATCCAGGTCCTCGTCAACAACGCCGGCATCCACGACGACGCGGTGTTCCCGGGCATGCGGGCGGACCAGTGGTCGCGCGTCGTCGACGTGTCGCTGAACGGCTTCTTCCACGTCACGCAGCCGCTGACGCTGCCGATGATCCGCACCCGCTGGGGACGCATCGTCAACGTGTCGTCGCTGGCGGCGCTCGCCGGCAACCGCGGCCAGGTCAACTACGCGGCCGCGAAGGCCGCGCTGCACGGCGCGACGAAGTCGCTGGCGCTCGAGCTGGCGAGTCGCGGCATCACGGTCAACGCGGTGGCGCCGGGCATCGTCGCGGGTGCGATGAGCGCGGCCTTCGATGCCGACGCGATCGCGCGCCTGGTGCCGATGAAGCGTGCCGGGACACCCGACGAGGTGGCGGAGCTGATCGCCTTCCTGGTGTCGCCGCTGGCCGGCTACATCACCGGACAGGTGGTATCGATCAACGGCGGCATCCCCGCATGAAGCCGCCCCGCCACCTGCTGCTGCGCATCGGCGCGGCCGCCGCCCTCGTCGCGACCACCGCATCGGCCGCCGTCACGACGGCGGCGCAGAGCACCGTCCACCAGAACGAGGCGCTGCTGTTCTTCGTGCTGCTGCAGCTCGTCGTCATCGTCGTCGCGGCGCGCGTCGCCGGTCCGGCCGCGACGCGCATCGGTCAGACCGCGGCGGTCGGCGAGATCGTGGTCGGCCTGCTGCTCGGTCCGTCGCTGTTCGGCGTCGTGGCCCCGAACGCGTTCCATTACGTGTTCCGGTCCGTGCCCGCGATGCCGCTCAACATGCTGTCGCAGATCGGCCTGATCCTGTTGATGTTCCAGATCGGCCTCGAGTTCGACTTCGGCCATCTGACCGAACGACGGAATCGCAAGGCCGTGTGGAGCGTCGCCGTCGCGGGACTCGCCGCGCCGTTCGCGCTCGGCTACGGCTTCGGCCGCTGGGTGGCGCCGATCCTGTCGCCGGCGGCGGACCCGGTCGCGTCCGCGCTGTTCGTGGCCACCGCCTTCTCGATCACCGCGTTGCCGATCCTGGGCCGCATCCTGATCGACCTCGGGCTCGCGCGGACGCCGCTCGGCGTCGTCGCGATCTCGGCCGCGGCGATCAACGACGTGGTCGGCTGGCTGCTGCTGGCGATGGTCACGGCCATCGCCGTCGCCGACTTCTCGCCGGTCGGCTTCGTCGTCAAGGTGGCGCTGGTCGGCGCGTTCTTCGCCGCGGCCTGGTGCGTCGCGCGCCCCGCGCTGCGGGCCGTGATCGGTCGCCTGTCGACCCACGCCGACCCGTTGCCGCATGCGCTGATCGGCGTCGTCCTCACCGCGATCTTCGTCGGCGCGATGACGACCTATCAGCTCGGCATCTTCGCCATCTTCGGCGGCTTCACGATGGGCGTGATCCTGCATCGGGAGCGCGCCCTGGCCGCGGCCTGGAACCAGCGCGTCGGCGCCTTCGTGCTGGTCTTCTTCCTGCCGATCTTCTTCACCTACACGGGTCTGCGCACCGACGTCGGCGGTCTCGAGAGCGCCGCGGACTGGGGCTGGTGCGCGCTGCTGATCGCGCTCGCCACGCTCGGCAAGTTCGGCGGCTGCTATCTCGCGGCGCGCTTCGCGGGCCTGTCGCATCCCGAGAGCGGCATGCTCGGCATCATGATGAACACGCGCGCGCTGATGGAGCTGATCGTGCTCAACGTGGGACTCGACCTCGGCGTGGTCTCGCAGCGCATGTTCACGATGCTGGTGCTGATGGCGATCTGCAGCACGATCGTCACGACACCGCTGCTGCGCCGCTGGATGAAAAAGGCCGGCTACGCGGCGCGAACGGCCCGGCCGGACGCGCCGGACGGCGCTTCGTCACCCGGGATGGCGTGACCGTCGGTCGACGACGCGACGCGCCACCAGCATCGGCAGGCGCGCGGCGAAGCCGAACATCAGGCGGACGTGCATCCAGGTGAGCAAGAGGTTGTCGCGACCGTAGCGGAAGTGCGAGACGCCCCCGTCGGCCGCCGCCGGGTAGCGCACCTCGGCATCGAGGTTCACGGGCCGGACGCCGCGCCACACCAGTCGCACGGCCGCCTCGGGGTCGAAGTCGAAGCGACGCATCCAGCGCGACGCCCGCATCGTCGCGATCAGCGGCGCGAGCGGATACACGCGAAAGCCGAACAGCGAGTCGCCGATACCGTGGCGCTCGTCGAAGCTCAGCGTCTCGAGGCGGGCCCACCAGTTCGACACGCGTCGCCCCTTGACGCGCAGCGCCGGCGCGGCGGCGTCGAACACCGGCTTGCCGAGGATCACCGCGTCGGGTGCCGCGAGGGATGCCCGCATGAAATCGGCGATGCGATCGGCCGGATGCTGGCCGTCGGAGTCCATCGTCAGCGCATGCGTGAAGCCGGCGTCGCGCGCGACCGTCGCGCCGTGCAGCACCGCGGCCCCCTTGCCGCCGTTTCGCGCGAGCGCCAGCACCCGCTTGACGATCGCGGCCTGCGCACGACCGTCGAGTTGCCCGAGCGGACGAT
>CAHJXF010000459.1 GCA_903644065.1 Betaproteobacteria bacterium | reverse complement strand
GGCGCCCGCGTCACGCCGCATCCGGAGCGCCGCGCCCGGGTGAGGCGGCGAGCGGATCGGGCCCGGGCCCGGCATCGGTCGGTTCACTCGACAAGGAGCGTTCGTGGAAGACCTCGTTGCATCCGTCCTCGGTACGGCCCTGATCCTCACCGTCGTGCTGGACGTGTTCCGCTCGCTCCTCGTGCCGCGGGCGAGCAATCGGGTCCTTCGCGTCGCGCCGATCCTTTCGCTGCTGCTGTTCTCGGCCTGGCAGGCGTCGGCCGAGCGTCTCCCGCATCCGTTGCGTCAGACGGTCCGGGCGAGCTTCGCTCCGTTGATGCTGGTGCTGACCTTCGTGGCCTGGACCGGGCTCCTGATGTTCGGCTTCGGCTTGCTGTTCTGGGCGGACCGCGCCAACTTCTCGGTCGGCTTCGCATCGCTGGGCGACGCCGTGTATTCCGCCGGCTCGGCATTCTCGACGCTGGGCGTGAACGGGACGGTGACGGGCAACTACACCCGCATCGTCGTGCTGGTCTGCTCGATCTCGGGGCTCGCCATCGTGACGGTGGTGGCGACCTTCCTGATCGCGATCCAGACGAGCTTCACGGTCCGCGAAACGCTGGTCCTGCGGCTCGAATCGCACGTCACGCTGCCGCCGGCCGGCATCGCGATCCTCGAGACCTATGCGCGCGAGGACATCACGGCGCGACTCGCCGCGTTCTTCGACGCGTGGGAAACGTGGACGGCAGACGTGGCGATCACGCATCGCGCGTTCCCCATCATGTTGTTCTTCCGCTCGAACGACAGTCGTTGCGAATGGCTCGCCGCACTGGGCGCCGTGCTCGATGCGGCGGCGCTGCTCGACTCGACGACCGTCGACGTCCCGGCCGAAGCGCGAGCCAGCACGCATTTCGTCCTGCGCACCGGCGCCCGCGTGCTGAACGACCTGGCGCGGCAGTTCGCAGGCGGCATCGACGAGACGCTCGATCTCGTCGACGACGCTCGCTTTCGCGATCACCGCGCCCGTTTGCGGGAGGCCGGGTACGCGATCGCGGACGACGAGAGGCGCTCGTTCGACCGCTTCGTCGCGCTGCGTCGCTCGTACGCGTTCGCGCTGGCCGCGTTGGCGACGCGCCTGCGGATCGACGTCGACGAGCGGACTGCGCGGGACGAGGACAGCCAGCCGGTCGGCGGTTAGACGAAGGCGCTGCTGGAACCGCGCCGGCCGGCTTCCGCCGCCGGCCACCCGATCGAGGCCGTTCGATCACCGGATCGTGAAGGGGCCCGAGGCACTGACGAAGTTTAGCGGCACCCACAGGCCGGAGCCGACGAACTGCAGCGAGACGGCGTCGTACTGCAGGCCGGCGAGCGAACCGACGGTCCCGGTGGTGGTGTAGAAATCGTTGGAGAACGCGACGCCGGCCTGGATCGCCCCGACCTGGTTGGAGCCGTCCGCCGACATGGCCAGACGCGACCAGTTGGTGCTGAACGTGCCGGGCGTGAACGTCGTGCCGCCGTCGACGGACACGTAGCTCAGGCCGGTGGCCTCGACCGCAGTGATCCGCGAACCGTCGGCGGACATGGCGACCGAGGTCCAGCTGCGCGACGCGTCGCGGAGCGCGAACGTCGCGCCCGAGTCGGTCGAGACCGCGATCTGGCCGCCGGAGGGCACCGCGACGATCTTCGTGCCGTCCGCGGACATCGCGCCTTCGGTCCAGGACGCCGACGCGCCGATGCCGGTGAACGTGACGCCCGAGTCCGTCGAACGTTGAAGCTGCTGGTTCTGGCCGACCGCCAGGACGATCGTCCCGTCGCTGGAGGCCGCGAGACTGCGAATGTTCGCGAGGCCGCCGGCCGCGGCGAACGTCGCACCCGAGTCGGTCGAACGCAGCAGGCCCGCGCCGGACAGGGAGCCCAGGTACTGCTTGGTCCCATCGGCCGACAGGGCCGCGGCGTAGTAGAACGCGCTGGGCACGCTCGCGACCGCAGTCCACGTCGCACCGGCGTCGAGCGACCGATACGAGGTCGCGAAGGTCGGCGCCGCGATCAGGACGCGACCGTTGGCGGACGAGCCGAGGGCCTGGATCTGCCCGACGGACAGCGACGTCGCCGCGAACGTGCGGCCGTAGTCGCGCGAGATCGTCACGCCGCTGCCGCCGGTGATCACCTGCTGACCCGACGTCGAGATCGCGATGGCGTTGCCGCCGCCGCTGGTGCCGGTCGCGGCCTGCCAGCCGAGGCCGGGCGTCGTCGCACCGCGCGGCACCGACTTGACCGCGATGGCCTGGCCCGCGTTCTGGCCGATCTTCCAGCCACCGCTCCCGGCGCCGGTGACGTCGACGATGTCCCCGATCGCGGGCGCCGCGGGCAGCGTGACCACGACCTGCGACGCGCTGCCGACCACGTAGCCCATCCCCGACACGGCCGTCGTGTCGGCCGTGACGCCGACGAAGGTGATGCCCGGTCCGGGCGCGCCGTTGCACACGTACTGGGTCGACGACACCTCGGCGGCGTCGAGGACGTTGTTCGCGTTCGCGTCGACGCCCGAGGTGACCTTGCGGCCGGCGTAGGCGCAGTTGGCGCCCGCGGCTTCGGCGACGATCGAGATCAGCGTGTTCCTGCCGACCGGACCCGTCGGTCCGACTGCGCCCGCC
>CAHJXF010000458.1 GCA_903644065.1 Betaproteobacteria bacterium | reverse complement strand
GGCGGACGGCGATGGCGGATCCTGTACGCCGGGCGCGCTGTCCAGCGGCCGGTCGGGTCCCGTCCCGTTCACGGTCTCCGCAGCGACGGCGGCGTTGATCGCCACGCGACCGTGGCGCCGGGCATGGCCGAAGAACGAGTCGGTTTCCATGAACAGACGATCGGGCGGCAGCACCGACCGTTCCGGATCGCCGGAGAGGAAGCGAAAGCGCTGTTCCGCGTCCCGTCGAAAGCGTTGCAACGCGTCTTCCGCGTTGCCCACGAAGACCACGATCGCCTCGGGATCGAAGTAGTCGAACAGCGTCGCGGTCTGGTCGAAAAACAGCGGCAGGTAGTACTCGATGCCGGCGCTGGGGATGCCGTGCCCGATATCCCGGTAGATCGCCGATCGCGACGGATCGCCTTCGAAGGTTTCGCGCCAGCGGCCGCGAAACGCGTTGCGGCCGTCCTCGTCCATCGGGAATTCGCGGCCCGGCAGCAAACGCACGGCCTTGACCGGATAGAGACTGCGCTGCGACTCGATGTTGAAGGTGCGGATGGTCTCGATCTCGTCGCCCAGCAGGTCCAGGCGATAGGGAATCACCGATCCCATCGGGAACAGGTCGATCAGGCCACCACGAACGCTGTACTCGCCGGGCGACATGACCTGACCGACGTGCTGGTAGCCGGCCAGCGTCAGCTGCGCGCGCAGTCGCCCCTCGTCGAGTCGTTCGCCCTGCGTGAAGAAGAAGGTATACGCCGCCAGATGCGACGGCGGGGCGAGGCGATACGAGGCGGTCGACACCGGCACCAGCAGCACGTCGCACTCGCGACGAGAAACGTGATGCAGCGTGGCGAGTCGCTCGGACACCAGGTCCTGATGCGGCGAGAACTGGTCGTAGGGCAGGGTCTCCCAGTCCGGCAGGACATGGACACGCAGGTCCGGCGCGAAGAAGGGAATCTCCTCGGCCAGGCGCTGCGAAGCCGAAGCGTCGGCACACAGGACGGCCAGCAGTCGGGGCGGGTCGGCCTGCCGGGCGAGCTGGGCGATCAGATAGGCGTCACCCGATCCGGGGACGGTGCCGAGCGAAAGTCGTTGGCCTGGGGCTGGGAGCTGGATCATGCAGAAAGGAGATACGCGTCGACCGGGGGATCGCGATTGGCCGACCTGCGGCCGGGCGGACGCAGCGCCGTCATTCTATAGAGAGTCGCCGCTTGGGAAAGCGTGCCGCCTCACGCGGCAAAACGCGGTCACGGGCGCATCGCTCGCGGTTGACAGGGACCCCTCGGACGCTATAATCCGGCCCCTGTGTCGAGTGCGGGAATAGCTCAGTTGGTAGAGCGCAACCTTGCCAAGGTTGAGGTCGCGAGTTCGAGTCTCGTTTCCCGCTCCACCCGGCCGATCGTGGTGAGTCCCGGGGAAGCCAGCGCGGCTTCCCTTTTGTTTGGTACGGATCATCCGATCCGACCACGGCGTCGTGTCCGCTCCGGAAACGCGCTTGCAGGGCGGGGTGGCAGAGAGGTTATGCAGCGGATTGCAAATCCGTCTAGGCCGGTTCGATTCCGACCCCCGCCTCCAGTTCGCTGATCGTTCAAACCGATCCGCTCGAACCAGCTCCAGCGACTGTCCGTCTTGGCTTCCGGCGTCGTCGAAGAGGTCGGCAAGGATGTCCACTCTTGGCCCGACCCCTCGCGGCATCGGTGAATCGCCTTCGCCGCGCGTCGACAGGGGCATGCGCCGCGGTGGCATGCGCCGCGATTGCCCCTCTGTTCCGCCGTTTGATCGTTCGCCGATGCGAACAGACTCGGCGTCGGTCCGCGGGTGAAGCGTCGCACGCGGTCGTCGTTCAACCGCGGTCGGAGAGGGACAGATGCTCATCAGTCAGATCGGACTCGTGTCGCGCTCGAAGAGCGTGGACTTTTCCGCGATCGCGCGCGTAGCCGCCGCACTCAACCTGCAACTGGCGCGCGACGTCGCGCCGATCTGGCCGATCGCGGTGATCGTCGTGCCGATTCCGGACGCGGCTCGACTCGACCCGGGCATCTGGCCGATCTACATCGTCGACGAGATCGACGGCGACGCGGCGGGTTTCCACCTGACCTCCCATCACCAGCCCTACGCACAGGTGAAGGCCGGTCCGACCTGGTCGCTGCAGGCGAGCCACGAAGCGATCGAGATGGCGATCGACCCGAGCGGCAACCGGCTCGTGGCCGCGCCCGCCGTCCGCATCGTCAACACCGAGACGGCCGACATCGCCGCCGTCGTCGAATACCTGCTGGAGCCGTGCGGACCCACCGTGGATTCGAGCTGCGCCTACCTGATCGACGGCGTGCTTGTCGCCGACTTCCACACGCCGCGCTATTTCGATCCGACCGGCACGTCCGGCGCTCGCTACAGCTTCAGCGGCCAGATCACCCGGCCGCGACAGGTCCTGGCGAACGGCTCCCTCACCTGGTTCGATCCCGCGACCAGCAGATTGCGCCGGCTGCGAAACGTGGGTGCGCCGGAAATCGTCGAGATCGCGTCGGTTCGCGACGACGGCGCCTCGATGACCGGCGGCCTGTCGCTGCGCGCGTTCGTCGATCGCCGAGGCGACTCGCCGCTGTCGCTCAGCGCGTTGCCGCCAGCCGACCGCGCCCTGCAGCGCCGCGAGAGTCGCGCGACCG
>CAHJXF010000457.1 GCA_903644065.1 Betaproteobacteria bacterium | reverse complement strand
CTGGCCGCGGCGCGCGAGCGCCTGCCGGCGCTGCCGCGCATCGGCGCGGCACTCGATGTCCTCGAGCGGCTGGCCGGCGCGCTCGATCCGGCCGGCGTGTCGATCGACCTCGCCGACCTGCGCGGCTATCACTATCACAGCGGCACGATGTTCGCGGCGTATTGCGACGGCCTGCCCAGCGCGATCGCGCAAGGCGGCCGCTACGACGAGGTGGGACTCGCGTTCGGACGCTCCCGGCCCGCCACCGGGTTCAGTCTCGACCTGCGCGAACTGGCCCGCTTCGCCCGCGCCGAGACGCCGCCGGCGCCGATCGTGGCGCCCCGGATCGACGACCCGGCGATGCGGGACGCGATCGACCGGCTGCGTGCCGCCGGCGAGATCGTCGTCCAGGCGTTCGACGACGGTTCGGCCGGCGAGCCGGACGGCCGTCGCCTCGTCGCGCGCGACGGTCGCTGGGTCGTCGCCGATCGTCCGCCGCCGTCGCACGGCAGGGCTGTCCCACCCCAATCCGGATCCACATGAGCGAGCACCCATGAGCAGGAACGTCGTCGTCATCGGCACCCAGTGGGGCGACGAAGGCAAGGGCAAGGTCGTCGACTGGCTGACCGATCACGCGCATGCCGTGGTGCGCTTCCAGGGCGGCCACAACGCGGGACACACGTTGATCGTGGGCGGTCGAAAGACCGTGCTGCGGCTGATCCCGTCCGGCATCATGCGACCGCAGACGCCGTGCTTCATCGGCAACGGCGTGGTGCTGTCGCCCGAAGCGCTGCTGAAGGAGATCGACGAGCTGCAGGCGGCCGACGTCGACGTCGCGTCGCGCCTGTCGATCAGCGAGGCCTGCCCGTTGATCCTCGCGTATCACGTCGCGATCGACCAGGGACGGGAAGCGCGGCGCGGCGAGGCGAAGATCGGCACGACCGGTCGCGGCATCGGCCCTGCCTACGAGGACAAGGCCGCGCGCCGCGCCATCCGCCTGCAGGACCTCTTCACGCCCGACTACTTCCGCGAGCGACTCGACGAGGTCCTCGACTTTCACAACTTCGTCTTGAAGCACTACCTGCACGTGCCCGAGATCGCCGCGAACCGGGTGTTCGACGAGGCGCTGGCGCTGGCGGATCGCGTCAGGCCGATGGTGGCGGACATCCCGCGCGAGCTGGCGCGCCTGCAGGCCGAAGGCCGCCATCTGCTGTTCGAAGGCGCGCAGGGCACGTTGCTCGACGTCGACCACGGCACCTATCCGTTCGTGACGTCGAGCAACTGCGTGGCCGGCGCCGCGTCGGCCGGCGCCGGCGTCGGGCCGCAGAGCCTGCACTACGTGCTCGGCATCACGAAGGCGTACACCACGCGGGTCGGTTCCGGCCCGTTCCCGACCGAATTGTTCGACGAGGTCGGCCGGCACCTGGCCGAGAAGGGCAAGGAGTTCGGCTCGGTCACCGGGCGCGCGCGGCGTTGCGGCTGGTTCGATGCGGCCGCGTTGAAGCGCTCGATCCAGATCAACGGGGTCTCGGGGCTGTGCATCACCAAGCTCGACGTGCTCGACGGCGTGGAGTCGATCAAGCTGGGCGTCGGCTATCGCTGCGAGGACGGCAGCACCACCGACCTGCTGCCGTTCGGCGCGCGTCACATCGAGAAGCTCGAAGCCGTCTATGAGGAACTGCCGGGCTGGGCCGAGAGCACCTTCGGCGTGCGCGAGCTCGAACGGCTGCCCGCCAATGCCCGCCGTTATCTGGACCGCCTGTCCGAGGTGTGCGGCGTGCCGATCGACATCATCTCGACCGGCCCCGATCGCGACGAGACCATCGTGCTGCGCCATCCCTTCCTCTGATCGGAGAATCGTTCATGCCCGTCCCCGCCTCGACCGATTCCGACCTCTGGCTCGGCTACGACGACTACTATCGGATGATCGAGCGGCTGTGCCTGCAGATTCACGAGTCGGGTTGGAAATTCGACCAGATCCTGTGTCTCGCGCGGGGCGGCATGCGGGTCGGCGACGTGATCTCGCGGATCTTCGACCTGCCGCTGGCGATCCTGTCGACGAGTTCCTATCGCGCCGACGGCGGCACGAGCCGCGGAGATCTCGACATCGCGAAGTACATCACCATCAGCCGCGGCACCTTCGGCGGCAAGGTGTTGATGGCCGACGACCTGGTCGACTCGGGCGTGACGCTCGAGCAGGTGAGCGAGCATCTCAGGCGCCGCTTTCCCGAGGTGGTCGAAGTGCGGACCGCGGTGCTGTGGTGGAAGGGCTCGTCGAAGGTCGAGCCGGATTATTACGTGGACCACCTGCCGAACAACCCGTGGATCCATCAACCGTTCGAGGAATATGACAGCTTGCGGCCGCAGCAACTGGAGGCGTGGATACGGCGGGGGAGCAAGTGAGGTCGGTGCTGTTTCGCTTTCCAACCCGTCGATGACGGACGCGCCCTCGGCGGCGCTGGTGCGCTGGTCGGGAAAGGCTTGCGGAGCAAACCTTTGCGTTCACGATTTTCGGTTTGTCGTTCGGCTCATTCAGGGACCGAACGGTTGAAGTCTTGCTCGCGAGACTTCATATACAAACTGTTGAAGAAGACTCGGTCACGCTCCGCGCGACCCCGGTTTCGCTTGCAAGCGAAACCTTTCGAGTCCTCACGAGAAGCGCGCAGG
>CAHJXF010000456.1 GCA_903644065.1 Betaproteobacteria bacterium | reverse complement strand
TCGCGCTTTAGGTGCCCGCCGTCTGCTCTCTACGCCTTCCCGTCGATGTCGTTATCCGACGGGCTTGGTTCGGTGTCAACTCGACCGGATGGGGGATACGGTCAGGGCCTTCGCCGACTTTGACGGGTGTCACCCCGGGCGTTTCCCCCCGAGGGCTCAATTGTTCAAGTCCCTTGTGTCTACCGGTTTCACCACTCGGGCAGCGCGAATCTTTCTTGTGAACCGAGCCGTCTGTTGCAATTTCGCCAAACTTTGAGGCGGACCGTCCGGTTCTTGACAGCTCGCCACAGGTGCAGATCCATTCTACGCAGAGCTCGGAGTGTGCAGCGCCCGGTCTTCCGCCGTGCCTCGTCGACTCTCCGGTCGTCGAAGGACCGCATGGCCGCGTCACGCCAGAGAATCAGGTCGCGACGCACCGCCGCGTCGCGACTGGCCGCTGTGGCGAGCGCCCGTGACCAGCCGTGTTGACGGCGCCTTTAGGTCGCGGTCCGGTGCGGGCACCGCGAGTCGGTCGCTTGTCGGTTCGACCGGCGCCGTGCGGAGCGAGACCAGTCACGCTGCTGGAAGACGCGTCCGGTGGTGGCGGCCTCCACAGATGACGGGCCGCGACTCGGCAGTGCGTGCCTCCTGGCCTGACAACGCATCAGCACCCGTGTTCGTCGAGCCTCGCCGAGCTTTCGGGACAGTCGCGACCACGAGCGTGCTGGTCACTCAGGGTGGCGGTCACCCCGGACGCTGGCCTTGTTGGCCGCTGGCCGTTTTGACGCGGACCTCGCTTGACGCTGACCTCGCTCGACGCTGGCTACGTGAGACCTCGACCCGCCCGCGCCGCTTCGGCGGAAGGGCGCTTCGCCTTGCATCATCACCGTCATCCAACGAGGCACATTCCCTGACCGGACGTCTCAACAGACGACCGGCGCCGCCAGATGCTCCCAGTCGTGCAGGAACACCCGCTCGAAGTAACCGGCCGCCGTCTCGTCGTGAACGATCAGGCCGGCGTCGCGGTTCCGCAGCGCGCCGTCCGCCGACCAGTTGTGGCTGCCGACCAGCACGCGCTTGTGGTCGACGACGATGCCGTTGTTGTGCACGCCCGGCTGTCGCCGCAGCACCGCCGACGGGACGCCGCGCATCACCAGCTTTTCCACCCAGTCGTCGGTTTGGAACGTGCTCGCGATCAGCCGCACGTCGACCCCCGCGTGGATCAGCCGCGCGATCGCGGTGATCAGCGCGTCGAACGGCTCGTCGTGCTTCTTGCCGCTCGGATGGATGTACTGCGTCTGCAGGTAGAACGAGACGGTCGCGGATTCGACGAGCGCCTGCACCATCGGCTGATAGTTGTCGGGCGTCAACACGGGTTGCACGCTGGTCCGCACCGTGATGGTCTGGGCGGCGAAGAACTGCCTGGGCGGCTGGCCGGCCGTGAAGCTTTCGGTGGGCACCACCGGCAACACGGTGGGCGCCACGGGCGCCGCGCCGCCGGCCATCGCTCGGTTCGCCTCGACGCCGGCCACCGCATGGTCGTGCGCGAGCACGGCGCGGAAGGTGTCGGCCAGGGCCTTGTTGCCGACGACCACGTGCCAGTCCCGATCGCTGGTGGCCGCGAGCGTTCGCGCCGCCGCTTCGTCCGTCAGGTCGATGCGCGGCAAGCTGGCGTTGTTCCAGTCGCCCGACGACAACCACGTCTCGCCATCCGCCCGCACCGCCACCTTGGCGTGATACGCGTTCGGATAGATCCAGACGGGCGCCTTCGGATCGGCATTGGTGAGCGCCCAGCTGCCGCTGAAGCGCTCGCCCAGCGTTCGAACGAGCGCCTGGCGCGTCGCCTCCGTGCTCTGGTCCGCGTTCGGCGTGGGCGCGGGCCGGTCGAGCGTCAACATCAGCTTGCTGCTCTTCGTCGCGCTCTCGACGGCCTCGAGAACGTGGCCGGACGTGAAGTCGTGCATGCCGACGACGAGGTCCCCGGTATTCGTCTGCAGGAACTTCGACAGTTCCGACCAGCCGGCGTCCGGACTCACATGGAGGACCAGCGTGAACGTGTCGGTGATCGGCTCGAGCGAGACGTGCTTGGGCGCGCTGTAGGAGATCTGCCGCTTCGCGATCTGCGCGTTCAACGTCGCGGCGGCGATCGTCGCATCGTCGACCGTCGTGCCGGAGCCGTCCAGGTACAGCGCGTCGTCGAAGACCGGCGCACGCAACTCGTGGCGCGCGGCGGCGACCTGCAGATAGATGGCGCTGTTGCGCACCCGAAAGCGCTCGAGTGGATCGGCCGCCCGCACCTCGACGCGCACGTCGCCGAACGTGACCGGAATGTCCCGCTGCAACTGGTCGACGGCGCTGGGCTTCCCCTTGACGACGACGACGCGCTCGTTGGTGAAGCCTTCCGCTCCAAAGTGCAGGCCCGGACGGACGGAAAGGATGCCCGGCAGCGTCAACGCGGCCGCGTTGGTCAGGATCGCCGAGCAGACTTTCTCGTAGGTCACGCTCTTGCGGCGGTCGCCGCTATTGCCGCCGGATACGCCAGGGACGGGGATGTCGTGCAGGCGTCGACCGGTCGGTAGCGGTGCGGCGACCGGCGCGGACTTGAGCCCGGCGGAGAACAGCTGGCCGCGAACCGGCGCGGCCGCGGCCAGCGCGGTCGCGCGACTCTCGCG
>CAHJXF010000455.1 GCA_903644065.1 Betaproteobacteria bacterium | reverse complement strand
CGCTGGTGCGCGGCAACCACGACGCGGGCGCCGGCGACCCGCCGTCGCGCCTCGACATCGACATCGTCGACGAGTCGTGGACCGTCGGCCCGTTCTCGATGCGCCATCACCCCGATCCCTGCGAGCGCGGCTACGTGCTGGCGGGTCACCTGCACCCGGGCTTCCGGCTGTACGGCCGCGCGGGCGACGGCCTGCGCCTGCCGTGCTTCTGGTTCGGCTGCGAGGCCGGCTCGCGGGTCGGCGTCCTGCCGGCCTTCGGCGCCTTCACCGGCACGTGGATCGTGGACGCGTTGCCGGCCGACCGGGTGTTCGTCGTCGCGCCCGATGCGGTGCACGCGGTCCGTCGACCGCTCCGCTCCGCGCCGGCCGCCGAGCAGGCCCTGCCGATCGCTTGAGCCGCAGCACGTCTCCCTCGCCGGACGACGGCGCCACGGTCCGCCTCGACAAGTGGCTGTGGGCGGCGCGCTTCTATCGCCATCGTGGCGCCGCGGCCGACGCGATCGATGTCGGACAGGTCCGCGTCAACGACCAGCGCGTCAAGCCCGCCAAGGCCGTTCACGCCGGCGATCTCGTGACGATGCGCATCGGCGGCTTCGAGCGCGAAGTGCGCGTGCTGATCGTGGCCGACGTGCGCGTCGCGGCACCGCTCGCGCAGACCCGCTACGAGGAGACCGAGGTCAGCCGGGTGGCGCGGCAGGCGGCCGAGGCGCGTCGGCGACTGGAACGCGAACCGGCCGACACGCGGCAGGGCCGCCCGACGAAGCGCGATCGCCGCGAGCTCGAGTCGTTCGTCGACTCGGGGCGCGACGCCGACGGGTTCTAACGCCCGCCCGCCGGCCGATCGGCGAACGGCGACTGCAGGGTGGGCCGGCAACGGCCGGTCGCCACCGCGTGGATGAGGAAGGGAAGCGCCAACCAGCCACCGAGGGAGATCGGGCCGAGTTTCGGCGGATCGAACTTGTAGGCACCCTCGCCGCCGCAGCTCTCGATCGTGGCGTCCTGGAACTTGCGATCGATGCGCCCCCGCTGGTTGGCGTTCGCATCGAACACACCGAAGCCGGCGCCGCTCCTCCCGGTCGCCACGCCGCCGTCGGCTGCGGCGACGGCCGAACGGATCGCGGTGGGCCCGAGGTCCAGGCCCTGCACGGAGATCGCGTGGATCGGCGACAGCGCCGACGACGGCAGCCGGCTCGTCGCCATCGATGCGGACCGGCCGTCGGTCGGCTCCGTCGTCGACGACGGTTCGCCGGGCAGCGATCCCGCCTGCGTCTCCACCGCCCGTCCCGTCTCGAGCACGAGCAGCAGCCCGGCCAGGGCCGCACGACGCAGGCGACGGAGACGCCGGAAGCGCATCGGGACGCCCGGGCGCGATGCGATCGTTGAAACGGTCGACGGATGCAAGGCGAGCTCCACGGTCTCGGAAGGACGAGACTAGCGCACCGGTCGGCACGCGGACAGGCTGCTCGCGAACGATGGCGACCCGGACCTCCCGATGTGGGCTGCGGCGGTCCCGGTGCCGACGCACGAGTCGCATGCAGCGCCGCGGCGACCCGCCGCGCGGCGTGCGCCGTGCGAGCACGACTCAGTACACGTCGCGACGATAGCGGCCGTCGGCGGCCATGTCGTCGACGGCCGCGTCGCCCACGAGGTCGCGCAACACCCGGTCCACCGCCTCGGCCATGCCGTCTGCGCTGCCGCATACCAGCACCACGGCCCCGTCGGCGATCCATCGCGCCACCGCCTCGCCTGCCTCGGCGAGTCGATGCTGCACGTAGGTTCGCCGATCGTCGTCGCGCGAGAACGCGAAGCTCGCGCGTTCGAGCGTCCCCGACCGCAGCCACGCGTCGAGCTCGCCGCCGTAGGGTCGATCGAAGGCCGACTGCCGCTCGCCGAAGAACAGCCAGTTCCGCGACGCGCCGTCTTGCGCACGCTGCTTCAGGTGCGCCCGCAACCCGGCGATGCCGGTGCCGTTGCCGATCAGGATCAGCGGAGTGGACGGCGACAGCGCCTCCAGCCGGAAACCGCGATTGACCCGGATGCGCAGCGCGGCCGTCTCGCCGAGCGCGAGCGTCGACGTCAGCCATGCAGCGCCGAGCCCGACGCGTCCGTCGGGCCGCGGTGCGCATCGCACCAGCAGCTCGATGCGATGGTCCGCGGGCAGCGATGCGATCGAGTAGTCGCGCTGGCGCCCGTCGACCCGCACGACCGCGATGTCGCCGGCCCGCCAGTCGATGACCGTGGCACCGGCCGCCTCGAACGACAGGTGGAACAGCGGCGCACCGACGCTGCCCTCGTTGACCTGGCGTCGCTCGACGAGGCGCCAGCGCTCGAAGCGTGCGGCGAGCGGGTCGACGGACGTGTCGAGCGGGTCGTCCGGGTCGTCCGGGTTGTCCGGGTTGTCCGGGTTGTCCGGTGCCGCTGCGCCGGTCCACGGCCGCAGACGCTCGCGCCACGTCGCGAGCGCGGCGGCCGCACCCCGGTCGACATCGACCGTCGCGAACGCCGCTTCCGCTCCGTGGGCGACGAGCCACGACTCGACGCGGCGACCGAAGCCGCAGAAGTGCTCGTAGCTGCGGTCGCCCAGCGCCAGCAGGCCGAAGCGCAGTCCGCCGAGCGCAGCGTCGCTGCCGAGCACGTCGCGTGAGTAGCGGCGCGCCGTGTCGGGATCGAG
>CAHJXF010000454.1 GCA_903644065.1 Betaproteobacteria bacterium | reverse complement strand
GGCGCTGGCCGAGTCCCGCGCGGCCGCCGTCGCATCGACCGATTCGCGCATCGTCGCCGCCGGTCTCGCCGCGGAACTGCGCGAGGAGCGCGAACGAGCCGGCGAGAAGCTCGCGGTCCTGGCGCAGGCCCGCGACGACCTGTCGGCGCACTTCAAGCTGCTGGCCGGCGACGTGCTCGAGACCAACCGCGCCCGCATGGCCGAGCAGCACCACGGCGCGCTCGAGAACATCCTGAAGCCGCTCGGCGAGAAGATCATGGCCTTCGAGAAGAAGGTCGAGGACACCTACGACAAGGAGGCGCAGCAGCGCTCGTCGTTGCGACAGGAGGTGCTCAACCTGCAGCAGGCGACCGCCCGCATCAACGAGGACGCCGCCAACCTGACGCGCGCGTTGAAGGGCGAGTCCAAGACGCGCGGCAACTGGGGGGAGGTGGTGCTCGAACGCGTGCTCGAGCGCTCGGGGCTGGTCAAGGGCGTGGAGTACGTCATCCAGCAGTCGCTGAAGGACGACGACGGCGCGAACCTGCGCCCCGACGTCGTCGTGCACCTGCCCGACAACAAGCACGTGGTGATCGACTCGAAGGTCTCGCTGGTCGCGTACGACCGCTACTACGCGGCCGTCGACGAGGAGGCGCGTTCCACCGCCGGCAAGGAGCACGTCGACAGCATGCGGCGGCACGCGAAGTCGCTGGGTGCCAAGAGCTATCAGCGCCGCGAAGGCCTCGACACGCCGGATTTCGTCGCGATGTTCGTGCCGATCGAGCCCGCCTACGGTCTCGCGTCGTCGCTCGACGGCGGGTTGTTCCTCGACGCGTGGGACCGGCAGGTCGTGATCGTCACGCCGAGCACGCTGCTGGCGCTGCTGATGACGGTGCAGACGCTGTGGCAGCGCGAGAAGCAGACGCGCAACGCGATCGAGATCGCCGAGCAGTCGGGCGCGCTGCACGACCAGTTCGTGCGGGTCGTCGAATCACTGCGCGAGCTCGACAAGCACCTGACCCGCTCGCAGCAGTTCCTGAAGAAGGCCGAGGACCAGCTGATCGACGGCCGCGGCAACCTCGTCGGCCGCATCGACAGGTTGCGCGAGATGGGCGCGAAGACCAAGAAGGCCATGCCGGCCGTCGTGTTGGCCCGCGCGCTCGGCCGGGACGACGCGGACGGCGACGATGGCGGCGACGTCGGGGAGCCGCCTGCCGCGACGTCGAGGCTCGTGCTGGTTCCCGATCTCGACGCCGGACCGCTGTGAGCCGCGTCGCAAGCCCGCCTGACCAGGCGACGCACGCCGTGGCGTTCCCGATTCGATAGACTCCGCTTCTTCGAAGCCCGCGGGCTTCCCTGCGTTCGCCGGCGCGCCCGCACTGCGCTGGCCGCGTTCCGACGGAGAGACCATGAACACCACCATTCGAACGTCGGCTTGCCTGCTGGCCGCCCTCGCCGCCGCCGCCCCGTTCGCGGTCGGCGCGCAAGGCGCGCAGGGCGCGCAGGGCGCGGCGCCCGCGAGCGCGGAGATCCCCGCGATGACCTGCACCAGTCCCGGCTCGCCGCCGCTCGATCGCGCGAGCCCGGAGATGACGCGCTTCTCGAAGCGGGTCGACGAATACAAGGTGTGCGTCAACGCCTACTCGTCGTCCACCGGGGCGAAAGCGAACGAGTACGCGGCCCAGTCGCGCGCCTGGTCCGACGCCGCGAACAAGGCGATCGACGACTACAACAGCTACGTGACGAAGCTGAACGAGTCGACCAAGACCACCAAGTCGGGCGCCGAGAAGAACTGACGCTCGGAATCGGCGGCCGCGTGCCTCGTCGACGGCGCCGTGACCGCCGGCCCGGAACGGGATGGTCTGCGACGCCAAGACGTCGTACGGGAAGTCCGCTGGCTCACAGCAATCCGTGGAAGGGCCACGCCTCGACGAGCTCGCCCGCCTCGACCGGACCGCGCGCCGCGTCCAGGACCACCAGGCAGTTGGCCTCGCTCATCGAGCGCAGGATGCCGGAGCCCTGACCGCCGGTCGGCGTGATGCGCCACGTGCCGTCGACGCGGGTCGCCACGGCGCGCACGAACTCGGAGCGGCCCGGCAGCTTGGCGATCGACGTCGCGCAGACGGCAACCAGCGACAGCACGGGCTCGGCCGTCGCGCCCGCCAGCGCCAGCAACGCGTCGCGGACCAGCGCGTGGAACACCACCATCACCGCGACCGGGTTGCCCGGTAGCGCGAACAGCCAGGCGGCGCGTCCGCCGTGCGACACGCGGCCGAAGGCCATCGGCCGGCCCGGCTTGATCGCGAGCCGCCAGAACGTCACGTCGCCGAGTCGCGCCATCACGTCGCGGGTGTAGTCGGCGTCGCCGGCCGAGACGCCGCCGCTCGTGACGATGGCGTCGGCGGCGATCTCCGCCCCGCAGGCGGCCGAGAGCACGGCTTCGAGCGCGGCCGGATCGTCGGCGACGATGCCGAGGTCGACGATCTCGACGTCGAGCCGTTGCAGCAGCCCGATCAGCGTGTAGCGGTTGCTGTCGCGGATGCCGCCCGACGCGAGCGGCGTCCCGACGTCGCTCAGTTCGTCGCCGGTCGAAAACACCGCGACCCGGGCCCGGCGCACGACCTCGAGCGCGCCGTGGTCGATCGACGCGGCCAGGCCGAGGTCCGCCGGCGTCAGGCGACGCCCGGCCGCG
>CAHJXF010000453.1 GCA_903644065.1 Betaproteobacteria bacterium | reverse complement strand
GGACCGCGCGACGTCGCGCGCGCTGCGCGGCGATCTCGACGCGATCCTCGCGAAGGCCTTGCGGAAGTCGCCGGCGGAGCGCTACGCGACGATGGACGCCTTCGCGCAGGACCTCAGGCGTCATCGCGCGGGCGATCCGGTCGACGCGCGACCCGAGCACTGGTGGTACCGGACCTCGAAGCTGGTGCGCCGCCATCGACTGCAGGTGACGGCGGGCGGCGTCGTCGCCGTCGCCCTGGTCGTCGGCGCGTCGGCGGCGCTGTGGCAGGCCCACGAGGCCCGCACGCAGACCCGTCGTGCGGAAACCGAGGCGCGCACCGCGGACGCGGTCAGGGGCTTCCTCGAACACGTCTTCGACGCCAACGACGGCGATCAGGCGGACCCGGCGAAGGCCCGGGCCACGACGGCGCGCGAACTGCTCGATCGCGGCGCCGAGCGCATCGACACGGAGCTCGCCGATGCGCCTGCCGCGCGGCTTCGCCTGCTCGCGCTGATGAGCGACATGTACGAGAGCATGGCGCTCTCGGATCGACAGATCGTGTTGCGTCGCAAGGCCCTCGCGCAGCTGCGTCACGGTGACGAGCCGACCTCCGACCAGACCGTCGAAGCGATGGCCGACCTCGCCCACGCGTTGACGATCGCCACGCAGCGCGGCGAGGCGGCCCGGCTGCTCGACGAAGGGACGGCGATTCTCGATGCGCGTCGCGACGAGACGTCGCACGCCCGCTTTCGCATCGAGGTCATGCGGGCGTCGCTCGAGCGTCGGACCGACCCGAAGCGGGGTGTGGCGGACGCGGAGCGGGCCGTCGCGCTGGCGAGGCGGCGCCCACCCGACGCCGAATTCCTGCTGGCGCTGCAGGTGCTGGGCGACAACGCCACCTTCACCGACGACTTCGAGCGCGCCCGCTCGGCCTTCTCCGAGCTCATCGACGTCAGCGAAGCGCACCCGCCGCTCGGCGCCAGCGAGCTGGCGTTGATCTACGGCTCGCGCAGCCTCGCCGAGCGCGGCCTCGGTCACTACTCGGCGGCGGAGCGCGACGTGCGACACGCGCTCGACCTGCAGCGGGGCCGGCACGCCGATCCGTTCCTGCTGCACATCACCGAGATCCAGGTCGCGGGTTTCCTGGCCTCGGTCGGCCAACTGCGCGAGAGCATCGAGGTCGGCGAACCCGCCTGGCGGTGGGCTTGGAGCGCCGACGCGTCGGAGAATCGCTCCGAGGCCCGCTGGATCAAGCTGTCCTACGCGCGCGTCCTGACGGCCTACGGCCGGCCCGCGGCCGCGCTGCCGGCCACCGAAGCGGACGAGGCGACGACGATCGACGCGTCGATGGCTGCCGGGCTCGACATCGCGGCGCTCGCCGACCGGACCCGGGCGCTGATCGCGCTCGGCCGACAGGGCGAAGCACGCGTCCTGATCGATCGGGCGCGCTGGCTGCTGCGACAGGCGAACGGGCGCCTCGCCCCGGACAAGATCGACATCGTCGAGCGGCGTTGGCTGGTGGCCGACGGCCGGGCCGCCGAAGCCCTGGCCGCGTTCGCGTCGACACGCGCGGCGGGAACGGCGCCGGCACGGGCCGACGACGTCTGGCCGGTCGACGTGCAGGCGGAAGCCGCGTGGCTGGAACTGGCAGCCGGCCACGTGGACGCGGCGCGCCTGCAGGCCCGACAGGCGTTGGCGGCGATGGCGGCGAGCGGCACCGCGGACTACCACCGCGACGACGACGTGCGGGACTCGCTGGTGCTGGGCCGGAGCCTGATGGCGCAACCCGAGGAGGCGCTGGGGGTGCTGGAGCACGCGGTCGCGGTGGCGAGCGCGATCTACGATCCGGTCAGCAGTCCGGAACTGGCCGAGGCGTTGCGGATGCGCGATGCGTGCCGCCGCGTGCTCGGCCGGCCAGTGGTCCGTCCGCTCCGTTGACACCGATCGTTCGTCGGCACCAACGGCATTGGTCGCACGGACGGCCGAGCGGCCTGACCCTCGTCAGCGGCGAGGCCGAACCGCGCTCGCGGCGGCAGTCGCCTGCCGGGCGGCCTCGACACGTATCGCGACGGCCATCGCGCGACCGACGGCCCGCGGCGAACCGGCACGGGCGTCTCCGGCTCGCCGTCTAGGCTGCCCTGCGCGGGCGTCACGCTGCGATACGTGGGTGGCGGCGACTTCGCGACGCCGGAAACGAACGGCGTGCCGACCGTGCGCTGACCTCGCCTCGCGCGTGCGAAGCGACGGCTGGAGCCGCTGCTAGACTCCGTCCCGCAACAGGTGCCTGCGCCTCGCCCGAGTCGCAGGTTAAACGGGAAGCCGGTGGGTCGCATCCTCCAGGACGCGACGATTCCGGCGCTGCCCCCGCAACGGTCGGCGAGTAGCACGCGGCACGCAGCCACTGGGCCTTTCGGCCTGGGAAGGCGCCGCAGGCTCCCGGGTCTTTACGAGACCCGCCACTCGCAAGCCCGGATACCGGCCTGATGCACAGGCGCCGGCATCGCGGTGGGCGATGCGGACCGGATCGTGCGGGCCGCCGGCTCGCGTCGTCCGCATCCGCTCGTTCTCCGCGGCCGGTCTCATCGGCTTGATCCGCACGGGGCGTGCGGTCGGAGATCCCATGTCACACCGCGTCCATCCTCTCGCTTTCCCTCCTCGAACCCTCTGTCGCGGGCTCGATCGTCGCCGCACGACGCG
>CAHJXF010000452.1 GCA_903644065.1 Betaproteobacteria bacterium | reverse complement strand
GTCGGATCGCATCCGCTCGGCCGACGAGGCGCGGCTGATCACCGAGCGCGACCTCGAACCGCTGCGGGTCCGCATCGGCGACGCGGCGCTGAAGGAACAGGCCGCGCGCCTGACCCGACAGCAGTTCGACGCACAGCTCGACGAGGCCGGAGCCGATCGTGCGGCGTTGGTCGGGCGGCTGGCGAGCGACGAAGGCCGCGGCCTCCGCGCGCCGGCGTTGCAGGCGGAAGTGCAGAAGCTGCAGGCCGCCATCGCGGCTCTCGGCGCGGTCAACCTGGCCGCGCTCGACGAGCTGGCCACGGCGCGCGAGCGGAAGACCTTCCTCGACGCGCAGTCGGCCGACCTCGACGAGGCGATCACCACGCTGGAGGACGCGATCCGCCGCATCGACCGCGAAACCCGCGCGCTGCTGCAGGAGACCTTCGACGCGATCAACGGCCACTTCGGCAAGCTGTTTCCCGTACTGTTCGGCGGCGGCGAGGCCCGCCTGACGATGACCGGCGACGAGATCCTCGATGCCGGCGTGCAGGTGATGGCGCAGCCGCCCGGCAAGAAGAACAGCAGCATCCACCTTCTGTCCGGCGGCGAGAAGGCGCTGACCGCGACGGCGCTGGTCTTCGCGATGTTCCAGCTCAACCCGGCGCCGTTCTGCCTGCTCGACGAGGTCGACGCCCCGCTCGACGACGCCAATACCGAACGCTTCTGCAATCTCGTCAAGACGATGTCCGCCCAAACGCAATTCCTCTTCATCTCGCACAACAAGATCGCCATGGAGATGGCGCAGCAGCTGATCGGCGTCACGATGCAGGAGCAGGGCGTCTCGCGCGTCGTCGCCGTGGATCTCGAGGCGGCGGTGGGGTTCGCCAACGAGCGCCTCGAGGAGGCCGCATGAGTCCCGACCCGCGATCGCAGCCGAGCGGCCGCGCCACCGACGCGGGCGGTGCGCGGTGAGCGACCTGCAGCTGAGCCTGATCGTCCTCGCGCTGATCGCGATCGCCGCGATCTGGCTGTTCAACACGCTGATGGAGCACCGCCGCACCCGGGTCTTCGAGCAGCGCATGAAGCCGCGGGTCGTGCCGTCCGCGGCCGACGCGGAGCCCGCCGTGCGCGCCGCCGAACCGACGCTGCGCAGCGAGCCCTCGTTCGCCGAGCACGCGCCGTCCGGCGAAGTGGCCGAAACCTTGATGGCCGAAGCCTTCGCCGAAGTAGAGGACGCCGCTGCACCGGCCGTCGCCGCGCAGGCCGAGGTCGCGCCGACCCAGGGCATGACGATCGACGACCAGATCCACGCGATCGTCACGCTCGAGCCCGAGTCGCTGCTGTCCGGCGAGCGGGCGTGGTCGCTGCTGCACGCGTTCCGGCACGCCGGTCGACAGCCGGTGATGCTGGTCGGCGTGCGCGGCGACCTGCAGGAACCGATTCGCGCCGGGCAGCGCTACGAAGCGGTGCTGGTGGCCGTGCAGCTCGCCAATCGCAGCGGTCCGCTGAACGAGATCGAATGGTCCGAGTTCGTCGCCGCGCTCCAGCATGTCTGCGAGCAGATCCCCGCGAGCTGCGAGATCCCCGAGATGCGCGAGACCACCACGCGCGCCCGTGCGCTCGATGCGCAGTGCGTGCCGCTCGACGCGCAGATCGGCATCAACCTGGCCAGCACGCAGAACGGCTGGTCGGGCGAGCACGTCGCCGCCCTGGCTCGCGACCACGGCATGGTGCTGCGTCCCGACGGCCGCTTCTACGCGCTCGACGACGAGGGCGTCACGCTGTTCGTCCTGCAGAACGGCGACGGCGGCGCGTTCCGGGCCGACACGCTCGAGGCGCAGCAGACTTCACGTCTGACGCTGCTGCTCGACGTGCCGCGGGCGCCGCAGGCGCAGCGGCCGTTCGAGCGTCTCGTCGATCTCGCGCAGGTGCTGGCGAAAGCGCTCGACGCGGCGATCGTCGACGACGAATCGCACACCTTGACGCCGGCCGCGCTGGCCTCGATCGGCCGGCAGATCGAGCCGGTGTACGCCAAGCTGGTCGCGGCCGGCATGCCGGCCGGATCGCCGCGCGCGCTGGCGCTGTTCGGCTGACGCGTCGTCCGCCGACGCGCGATGCGGTCCGTCCCTCGCGAGGCGAGCGATGCCGAGGTCGCACGCGAGCGGGCCGCGGCGCTCCGCGAGGAACTGGCGCGTCTCGATCACGCGTATCACACGCTCGATCAGCCGCTCGTGAGCGACGCGGCGTACGACGGGCTGTTCCGGGAGCTGCAGGCGATCGAGGAAGCCGATCCGACGCTGCAGACCGCCGACTCGCCGACGCTGCGCGTGGGCGGTGCGGCGCGGAGCGACCTGCCGACCGTCGAACACGACGTGCCGATGCGATCGCTCGGCAACGCGTTCGACGACGCGGGGATCGTCGCGTTCGACCGACGCGTGTCCGAAGGTCTCGGCGCGACGGCGCCGGTGGCGTACGCCGTCGAGCTCAAGTTCGACGGCCTGGCCGTGACGCTGCGCTACGAGGACGGGCTGCTGACGCGCGCCGCGACGCGCGGTGACGGCAGCGTGGGCGAGGACGTCACGCCCAACGCCCGCACCATCGCGTCGATCCCGCTCCGCCTGCGCGGCGACCGTCCGCCCGCGCTGCTCGACGTGCGCGGCGAGGTGTTGATGTTCCACGCCGACTTCGACGCGATCAA
>CAHJXF010000451.1 GCA_903644065.1 Betaproteobacteria bacterium | reverse complement strand
CGCCCGCAGGGCATCGAACGACTCGCTGCACGGCGACGACGCCCGTTTTCGTCGCGCCCCCAACCGGAGTGTGCGTTGGCTATCCACGTTGCGCTGACGCATGTCACCGAGTACCGCTACGACCGGCTGATCGCCCTCGGCCCGCAGGTCATCCGCCTGCGTCCGGCGCCGCACTGCCGCACGCCGATCCTGTCGTATTCGCTGTCGATCTCGCCCACCCAGCACTTCACCAACTGGCAGCAGGACCCGTTCTCCAACTATCTCGCGCGGCTGGTCTTTCCCGACCTGACGGACCACTTCCGCGTCACGGTCGACCTGGTCGCCGAGATGGCGGTCTACAACCCGTTCGACTTCTTCCTCGAGGACTGGGCCGAGCATTTCCCGTTCCGCTACGACGAGACGCTGGCGCGGGAACTCGCGCCGTATCTCGTCCGGCTCGACGCCACGCCGCGCTTCGCGGAGTTCGTCGCCAGCGTGTCGTCGACGAAGGGCACGAAAGAACGCACCATCGACTTCCTGGTGCGCATCAACCAGCGGCTGCAGCAGGACATCCGCTACCTGATCCGCCTGGAGCCCGGCGTGCAGACGCCGGAAGAGACGCTGGTCAGCGCCGCGGGCTCGTGCCGCGACACCGGCTGGCTGCTGGTGCAGGCGCTGCGCCACATGGGACTGGCCGCGCGCTTCGTATCCGGCTACCTGATCCAGCTGCGACCCGACGTGAAGTCGCTCGACGGACCGTCGGGCGCATCGAGCGACTTCACCGACCTGCACGCGTGGTGCGAGGTGTACCTGCCGGGCGCCGGCTGGATCGGCCTCGATCCCACGTCGGGCCTCCTGGCCGGCGAAGGGCACATCCCGCTCGCGGCCACGCCCGAGCCGGGCAGCGCCGCGCCGGTGTCGGGCGTGGTCAGCCCGAGCAAGGTCGAGTTCCGCCACACCATGCACGTCACGCGGACCTTCGAGTCGCCGCGGGTGACGCTGCCGTACACGCCGGCGCAATGGAGCGCCATCGACGCGCTCGGCGAGGTGGTCGACACGCGGCTGAACGCGATGGACGTGCGCCTGACGCAGGGCGGCGAGCCGACTTTCGTCGCGATCGAGAACCGCGACGCCGGCGAGTGGAACGTCGACGCGCTGGGTCCCACCAAGCGCGACTACGCGATGCGCCTGCTGCCCAAGCTGATCGCCCGCTACGGCGCCAACGGATTCATGCATTTCGGCCAAGGCAAGTGGTATCCCGGCGAGCCGTTGCCGCGCTGGGCGCTGTCGGCGCTGTGGCGGGTCGACGGCGAGCCGTGCGTGGCGAACCCCGGTCTGTTCGACGACGATCTCGCCGACGGCAAGCAGGCGGGCGAGCCGCGCTCCCGGCCGAAGCACGCCACGCTCGACGACGCCGCGCGCTTGATCGCAGGCATCGCGCAATCCTTCGGCCTGCCCGCCGACTGCGCGATGCCGGCCTGGGAGGACGACTTCCAGGACACCTGGCGCACCGACCGCCTGCCGCTCAACGTGGCCGACCGAACCGCCGAGCGAAAGCAGGCCCGGGCCGTGGTCGACGCGACGCGGCAGCCGGTCGGCTTCGTGCTGCCGCTGGCGCGCGCCGAAGACCTGACGAACCCGGTCGGCGGCAAGGCCGCGGGCTGGGTCACCAGTCGCTGGCCCACGCGCAGCAATCGCCTGTCGCTGCTGCCCGGCGAATCGGCGATGGGCTACCGGCTGCCGCTCGATGCGCTGCCGTGGGTCGAGCCGAAGGAGTATCCGTACCTGGTCCCGCGCGATCCGTCGGAGCAACGCGGGCCGCTGCCGTCGCTGACCGCGCTGAAGGCGCGGCTGATTCAGGCGCCGTCGCCGATCACCGGCGCGGCCGAGCTGCTGCCGGCCCGGGAGCCGATCGATCCGAAGCTCGTCGAGGTCGGCAAGTCGGCGTCGTGGGTCGTCCGCACCGCGCTCTGCGTCGAGCTGCGGGGCGGTCGGCTGCGCGTCTTCATGCCGCCGGTCGCCGACGTCGAGCGCTATCTCGAGCTGCTGGCCGGCATCGAGATCAGCGCGAGCGCGCTCGGCGTCGCCATCGTGCTCGAGGGCTACCTGCCGCCGCGCGACCCGCGCGTCAAGCTGCTGCAGATCACGCCCGACCCCGGCGTGATCGAGGTCAACATCCATCCGGCGTCGAGCTGGAAGGAGCTGGTCGACCACACCGAGTTCCTCTACCGCACGACCCACGAGACGCGGCTGTCGACCGAGAAGTTCATGGTCGACGGCAAGCACATGGGCACCGGGGGCGGCAATCACTTCGTGCTCGGCGGCGCCACGCCGGCCGACAGTCCGTTTCTCCGCAACCCGCGGCTGCTGACCAGCCTCGTCGGCTACTGGCAGAACCATCCGTCGCTGTCGTATCTCTTCTCGGGCATGTTCATCGGCCCGACCAGCCAGGCGCCCCGGGTCGACGAGGCGCGCGACGACCAGCTCTACGAGCTCGAGATCGCGTTCGGCGAGGTGGCGCGGCAGGTCACGGCCCGCACGGCCGTCGACCTTGCTGCGGACGGCATCGCCGAACGCGCGACGGTGATCGTGCCGGGTGCCGAGGAGCCGTACGCCACGCCGTGGATGGTCGACCGGGCGCTTCGCAACATCCTCGCCGACGTCACCGGCAACACGCACCGCTCCGAGTTCTGCATCGACAAGCTGTACTC
>CAHJXF010000450.1 GCA_903644065.1 Betaproteobacteria bacterium | reverse complement strand
CCGCCGGTGACAGGGCGCCGAGCGCCGCGGCGCCGACGGCGAGGCTCGATTGCAGGACGCTTCTGCGTTGCATATCCATGGGTGTCTCCGGTGAAGCGCGACGCCGCGGCCTTCGTCGAGGCCGTCCCGAGCGGACGCGCGCGGCCATCGTACGCCGTCGTCCGCGGGCCGCGTGCGGCAGGCCGCGTGTTACGGACCGCGTGAATGAGCGATTTGCCCATGGGGCCGGCGTGCGGCTTCGGCACAATGCGAAGCGATGCTTCCGCTCCCGGCCAAGGCCACCGCCCCGTTCTACACGTCCGACCTGCGCGGCAGCATCGCGCTGACTCGCGACGCGCCGTTGTGGCAGCGGCTGCTGCGGGTCACCGGACCGGGCCTGCTGGTGGCCGTGGGCTACATGGACCCGGGCAACTGGGCCACCGACATCGAGGCCGGCTCGCGCTACGGGATGGCGCTGCTGTGGGTGGTGCTGGCGTCGAGCCTGAGCGCGATGCTGCTGCAGACGTTGAGCCTGCGGCTCGGCGTGATCGCGCGGAAGGACCTGGCCCGGGCCTGCCGCGATCGCTATCCGCCCGCGGTCAGCCGCTCGTTGTGGATCTTCGCCGAGATCGCGATCGTCGCCTGCGATGTCGCCGAAGTGCTCGGCACGGCGCTCGCGCTGCACCTGCTGTTCGGCATCTCGATCCTCGTCGGCATCGCGATCACCGCGTTTGACACGGTGCTGGTGCTGGGCCTCCAGGGCCGCGGCTTTCGGCAGGTGGAGGCGATCGTGCTGGGCCTGGTCGGCACCATCGGCGTGTGCTTCGCGATCGAGATCGTGCTGGTCGGACCGGCCTGGGGCGAGGTCGTCGGCGGGCTGGTGCCGCGGCTGGCCAACTTCCACGACGGGCACGCGCTGCTGGTCGCGATCGGCATCCTCGGCGCGACCGTGATGCCGCACAACCTGTACCTGCATTCGGCCATCGTGCAGACCCGCATGGTCGCCGACGACGACCGCAGTCGCGCGGATGCGATCCGCCTGTCGACCTTCGACACGGTGTTCTCGCTGTCGCTCGCGTTCGTCATCAACGCGGCGATCCTGATCCTCGCCGCATCGGCCTTCCATGCGAACGGCCGCGCCGACGTGACGGAGATCCAGGACGCCTATCAACTGCTCGAGCCGCTGGTGGGCGGCGTCTTCGCGTCGGTGGTGTTCGGCGTCGCGTTGCTGGCCGCCGGACAGAGCTCGACGGTGACCGGCACGATCGCGGGACAGGTGCTGATGGAAGGCTTCGTCGACCTGCGCATCGCGCCGTGGCAACGCCGGCTGATCACGCGTTCGCTCGCGCTGATCCCGGCTTTCGTCGGCGTGCAATGGCTGGGCGATGCGGGGATCGGCACGTTGCTGGTCGGCAGCCAGGTGGTGCTGAGCATGCAGCTGCCGTTCGCCATCTGGCCGTTGATCCGGCTGACCGGCGATCCGGCGACGATGGGTCGCTACGCGATCGGCCCGATCATGAAGGGAACGGCGTGGACCCTGTTCGTGGCCATCACCGGCGCCAACGCATGGCTGCTGAAGGACTTCGTGACCTGAGCGACGAGGTCAACGCGCAGGCGCCCGGTCGTCGGGCCGCTCGCGCGGCGCTTCCTTGGCCCGTTCGTGCTTGCCCCCGGCGCCCTTGAGCTCGTCGCGGATCTGCCCGTAGGCGAGCAGCGTGAAGATCACGGTCCCGCCGATCACGTTGCCGAGCAGCGTGGGAACGAAGAACGTGCGGATCGCCGTCGCCGGTCGCTGCACGCCTTCGAGCACCAGGTAGCTCGCCTCGACGGAGCCCGCGACGATGTGATCGAAACCGCCGAGCGAGATCAGGTAGGTCAGCAGGATGATGAGGCCGAGCCCGGAGCCTTCGATGCCGGCGAGAATCCAGACCAGCGACGCGATGAGGAAGCCCGAGACCATCGCACGGCCCATCGTCTCCATCGGCATCGCATGCAACTGGTGCTCGCTGAAGTCGTGGATCGACTTCGCGAGGTCCGCGTCGATGGCGCCGCTGTAGCGCAGGAACAGCGTGAAGCAGATCGCGCCGACGACGTTGGCGCTCAGCACGGTCGCCCACAGCCGCAGCATCAGGCCGAGGTTGCGCAGGTGCGACTTGGCCATCACCGGCACGACCGCCGTGATGGTGTTCTCGGTGAACAGCTGCTGCCGGCTCAGGATCACGATCACGAAGCCGACGCTGTAGCCGGCTTGCGAGATGATCGGCGACCACCCGCCGGGCGGCAGGTAGCGCATCAGCATGGCCGGGGTCAGCACCGAGAAGCCGATGCTCAGGCCCGCGACCAGCCCCGACCACCAGAGCGCCAGCAACGATCGTTCGAGTTCCTCCTGACCGCTGCGGCGGATGATCTCGAAGAGGATCGACGCCCGGTGCGGCAGGTGGTCGCGGATGTTGCTCTCTTCCTCCTGCGTCAGCTCGACCGACGATTCGGAGTCGGCCTCGGCGCCGCGCTCGGGCTCGCTGTCCTGCTCGTGCGCGGGGTCGTCGGCAGGCTGCTGCGCGGTGCTGGGCTGGTTCACGGTCGCTGCTCCGGCGGCGCCGGCGAGCGGGGCGCGACGGCGAGAACGATGAGGCGGGAACGCGGCATTGTGGACGCATCGGCGCGTCCTGTCGTGCCGATGTGCGACACGCCGGCTGCGACACGCCGGCTGCGACACG
>CAHJXF010000449.1 GCA_903644065.1 Betaproteobacteria bacterium | reverse complement strand
GTAGCGGCCGGCGCGCAGGGCGCGGTGCACCTCCCACACCGATGCCTGCGCCTCTTCCATGTCCTGCGCCCACACATCGCGCTTGCGGTCGAGGACGAACAGGCAGTGGGCGCGACCCGCGCGGGCCGCGCCGCGGGGATACCGCGACCGTCGCCCCCGCGGCATCGAACACGTCGTCGTCGAATGGCAGTGGCTCGGCCGCGGTGCCCATGTCGAGGACCGTCGACGCGGCGACGATTTGGCGAGCGATGCACGGGTCGCCGAGCCGCTGCACCGCGCGGCCGATGCCGCGGACCGCATGGTCCACGTCGTCGGCCGGTAAGGTCCGCGTGCTCACCTGGACAGCCGCGTCGGCGCGAGCCGGCCGGCCGACAGCAACACGACGATGCACACCGCCGACGTGATCAGGACCAGAACGTCGGCCTGCGTGTCCTGCCCGGCTTGCACCGCCTCGTAGACCGCCATCGACAGCGTCTGCGTGCGGCCGGGAATGCTGCCGGCCACCATCAGCGTCGCGCCGAACTCGCCGAGCGAGCGGGCGAACACCAGCAGCGTGCCGGCCAGGATGCCGGGCCAGGCCATCGGCACCGTGACGCGGGCGAAGACCGCCCATTCGCCGAGGCCGAGCACGCGGGCCGCGTTCTCGAGTTGCGGGTCGACGCCCTCGAACGCGCCGCGCGCGGCCCGCAGCACCAGGGGAAACGAGACCAGCGTCGCAGCGATCACCGCGCCCTGCCAGGTGAAGATCAGGTTGATGCCGAAGGTCGCCTGCAGCCAATGGCCGAGCCAGCCGCGCTTGCCGATCACGACCAGCAGGTAGTAGCCGAGCACGGTGGGCGGCAGCACCAGCGGCAAGGTCAGGACGGCGTCGACGACTTCGCGCCCGGGGAACCGCTTGCGGGCCAGCAGCCAGCCGACGGCCACGCCCAGCACCAGGTTGAAGGCGGTGGCCCACGCGGCGACCTTCAGCGTCAGCGCGATCGTGATCCACACGGAGACTTCCATCGCGGGCTGACAGGTGGGTGCGTCGGCGGGAGCGCAATATATCGCAGGACATGTCGCAGGCCGGCCCCGGCGGCCGGCAGGCGGTCAACGCGCGACCATCCGCATCAGCCGCGCGACTTCGGCCCTGCAGGCCTGCGCGGCCTTGTCCTCGATCCCGCGGTACAGCGCGATCAGCCGCAATCCGACCGCCGTGACCTCGGTGCCGCCACCGCGCGTGCCGCCTTTCACCGAGTCGACGGCCGGCTTCGCCAGCGCACGATTGAGTTCGTCGACCAGCATCCAGGCGCGCCGATACGACATGTCGAGGCGCTTCGCCGCCGCCGTGATCGAACCGGTCGTCACGATCGCCTCGAGCAGCGCGATCTTGCCGGGGCCGATCGCGATCGCGTCGCCGGCGGTCACGCGAAGGCGAAAGCGCACCTGGGGTCGGGCGGGTCCGGTGCGCGTGGACGCGGCGGTCCGGGGGCGGGAGGTCGCGGTGGGTGGGGTCATGGCAAACGGTCCGTGGGAGGGCGAGCGGCACCTCGATGGCACCACGGCGCGATTAGAGCATCGCCAGGGCCGTCCGCCCTTTCGTCGCGAGGGCCCTTCAGGCCCGTCGCACTCGCAGCGTCGTCGAACGCGATGGATTCCGCCGTATGGATCGATGCCGGGCGCAGAAGAGTGCAGGGCATCGTAAATCTTCGCTCGGGCCTCGACTCGGCTACGTCGTATACCGTCGTATACATCGCGGGCGGGGCTCCGACGCCATCCGCGGCGGCACGGACGGGCCGGTACCGTTGTATTCGACGTAATATCTCGGTCTTTCCACGACGACCTCCCTCGCCATGCCTCGCATCGTCCGCCACCGCCGCGCCGCCCTGATCCTTGCGTTGGTGACCGTCGCCGCGGCGCTGGCGCCGCCCGCGGCCGGTGCGGCGGACCTCACGGTGTCGGCCGCCGCCAGCCTGACCAATGCGTTTCGCGAACTGGGCACCGCCTTCGAGAGCGACAACCCGGGCACGAAGGTGCAGTTCAATTTCGCGGCCTCGGGCGCGTTGCTGCAGCAGATCGTCAAGGGGGCGCCGGTCGACGTGTTCGCGAGCGCGGACGAGGAGACGATGGACGACGCGCAAAAGCAGGGCCTCGTCGATGCGGGCAGCCGCGTCGACTTCGTGCGCAACGCGCTGGTGGTCATCGTCCCGTCGGACAGCAAGGCGACCGCGACCGGCCTCGCAGACCTGCGCGCCGAGCGCTTCGCGAAGATCGCGATCGGGCAGCCGGCCAGCGTGCCGGTCGGCCGCTACACGCGGACGGTGCTGGAGCAGGCGGGATTGTGGACGGCCATCGAGCCCAGGACCATCGGCGCGCAGTCGGTGCGCCAGGCGCTCGACTACGTCGCGCGCGGCGAGGTCGACGCCGGTTTCGTTTATGCCACCGACGCGGCGATCATGAACGACAAGGTCCGCGTCCTGTTCGTCGCGCCGACGCCCGCGCCGATCCTCTATCCGATCGCCGCGATGACAGGGTCGACCAACGTCCCCACGGCACGACGCTTCGTCCGGTTCGTCGCGTCGCCGGGCGCGCAGGCGGTGCTGGCCCGCTACGGCTTCGACAAGCCTTGAGCGGTCCGGGCCAGGACGCGCCGGTCCCGGCATGACGACAGCGGTCCGTCTCCGTCGGCTGGCGTGCGCCGTCGCGGTCGTCCTGGCGTC
>CAHJXF010000448.1 GCA_903644065.1 Betaproteobacteria bacterium | reverse complement strand
GGGAGCGCGGCCGGCGCTCCGGCCGGCAGCGACGGCGCCAACTGCGGCTCGTATTCCCAGCGCTTCCACGCGCCGAGCACGAGGTTGGGATATTCGGCTCGCCCGACGCTGCCGTTGTAGCGGCCCAGCGCACGGAAATAATCGCCGCGTTCCGCGTCGAGGTAGTGGCGGAACACCACGCAGCCGTAGCGGACGTTGGCCTGCATGCTGAACAGTTTCTTCGCGTCGCCGTCGCCGATCAGGCCGGCCCAGAACGGCATCACCTGCGTGAGGCCGCGCGCGCCGGCCGAACTGATCGCGTATTTGCGGAAGCCCGACTCGACCTGGATCAGTCCGAGCATCAGGGCCGGATCGAGCCCCGCGCGCTTGCTTTCGTAGTAGATCGTCTCGAGCAGGTCGCGCCGCGTCTGGTAGTCGGGCGTCCGCTTCTTCAACCGCTCCGACATCTCGCCCAGCCACTCGAGGTAGGCGAGGCGCTGGCGGATGTCGACGATCTGCACGCGCGGGGGCCGGTCGTCGGAAATGCTGGCCGACAGCGCGGTGCGGACCGACGTGCCGAGCGGTTCGTACTGTTGCGCACCGGCGAACGCGAACGAGGGCGCGAGGAGGATCAGCCGGATCGTTGCGTTCGCAACGATCCGGCGAAGCGACCCGATCGCTCGGCGGCGCCTGGACGGCAGCGGGTTCCCGCATGGCCGAAGGCCGGCTCGTCTCGAGCTCGTCGAAGGGTGGGGACGGTCCGGCATGCAGCGACTCCTGTCATTCGGTCGTTCCCGCGAACGCGGCAACCCAGCGACCGGGGTGCAGCGATTCCTGAGCCGTCGTCTTCGCGAACGCGGGAACGGAGCGCCTGCAGGCGACGACGATGCGCCCGGACACCGTCGACCGGCTCACAACGCCGCGAGACGCGCCACGGCCGCGCGGCCGGCTTCGGCCAGCGGCACGTTCGTGACCACCCCGTCGCGTCGCGCCTGCATCTCGACCGCGCCGTCCTTTAGGCCGCGATCGCCGACGGTGATGCGCAGCGGCACGCCGATCAGTTCCCAGTCCGCGAACATCACGCCCGGCCGCAGGTCGCGGTCGTCGAGCAGCACGTCGACGCCGGCCGCGGCCAGTTCGTCGTGCAGCGCCAGCGCGGCCTGGCGCACCGCGTCGTTGCGACCCCAGCCGACCGGGCAGACGACCACTTCGAACGGCGCCAGCGCGCGCGGCCACACGATGCCGCGGTCGTCGAAGTTCTGCTCGATGGCGGCCCCCACGACACGCGTGATGCCGATGCCGTAGCAGCCCATCTCGAAGGGACGCGGCTTGCCGGTCTCGTCGAGGAAGGTCGCCTCCATCTTCAGCGAATAGGCGGTGCGCAACTGGAAGATGTGGCCGACCTCGATGCCGCGACACAAAGCCAGCACGCCGCGGCCGTCGGGCGACGGATCGCCCGCCTTCACGTTGCGCAGGTCCTCGACCTGCGGCTCCGGCAGGTCGCGGCCCCAGTTGACGCCGGCGATGTGGAAGTCGACCTGGTTGGCGCCGACCACGAAGTCGTTCATCGCGGCCACCGTGCGGTCCGCGATCACCGTCACCGGCTTGGCGGTCCCGATCGGACCGAGGTAGCCCGGCGGGATGCCGAACGCGTCGACGATCTCGGCTTCGCTGGCGAAACGGTAGCCTGGTCCGAGCGCCGCCAGCTTGCGAGCCTTGATCTCGTTCAACTCGTGATCGCCGCGCAGCAGCAGCAGCACGATGCCGATCTGCGCCAGCGACCCGTCCTGGTCGAGCAGCTCGACGGCCAGCACGATCGACTTGACGGTGCGCTCGAGCGGGATGCCGAGATGCGCCGCGACGTCCTCGCACTTGGCCCGGCCCGGCGTGGCCACCTTGCGCATCGCTTCGGCGGGCGCCGCACGCGTGCCGAGCGCCACCGCCTCGGCCGCCTCGACGTTGGCCGCATAGTCCGAGTCGAGGCAGAACGCGATCGCGTCCTCGCCCGAGTCGGCCAGCACGTGGAACTCGTGGGAGCCGGTGCCGCCGATCGAGCCGTTGTCGGCCGCCACCGGCCGGTACTCGAGCCCCATGCGCTCGAAGATCGCGCAATAGGCGCGATGCATGGTCGCGTAGCTGGTCTCGAGGCCCGCGTGGTCGCGGTCGAACGAGTACGCGTCCTTCATCGTGAACTCGCGGCCGCGCAGCACGCCGAAGCGCGGGCGGATCTCGTCGCGGAACTTGGTCTGGATGTGGAAGAAATTGATCGGCAGCTGCTTGTAGCTGGCCAGCTCCTTCCGGGCGATGTCGGTGATCACCTCCTCGGAGGTGGGCTGCACGATGAAGTCGCGTTGATGGCGGTCCTTCAAGCGCAGCAGCTCGGGCCCGTACTTGTCAAAGCGTCCCGACTCCTGCCACAGCTCGGCCGGCTGCACCACCGGCATCAGCAGCTCGATCGCGCCGGCCGCGGTCATCTCGTCGCGCACGATGGCTTCCACCTTGCGGATGGTGCGCAGGCCCATCGGCAGGTAGGTGTAGATGCCGCCGGCCAGCCGCTTGATCAGGCCGGCCCGCAGCATCAGCCGGTGGCTGACGATCTCCGCATCGGACGGAGCTTCCTTGAGGGTCGAGACGAAGAAGCGCGAGGCGTGCATGCGGCGGGGCGGTCGTGGATCGGGACGGGTTGACGAGGCGCAGCCGAAGCGGCGCAGCGGCCGTCGGGCGGCGATC
>CAHJXF010000447.1 GCA_903644065.1 Betaproteobacteria bacterium | reverse complement strand
CTCGCCGCGTCGCTCGCGCGCCACGCCTGGACGCTCGACGCGGCGCGCCCGGCAGCCGTCGCCAAGCGCCATGCCCTCGGCCTGCGCACCGCCCGCGAGAATCTCGCCGACCTGTGCGACCCCGACAGCTTCGTCGAGTACGGCGCGCTCGCGGTCGCCGCGCAGAGCCGGCGGCGGAGCGCCGACGACCTGATGCGCAACACGCCGGCCGACGGCCTGGTCACCGGCGTCGCCACCATCAACGCGGGCCGCTTCGACGCGACCGGCGGCGGCTGCGGTACGCGCTGCGTGGTGATGGCCTACGACGCCACGGTGCTGGCCGGCACGCAGGGCCACCGCAACCACCAGAAGACCGATCGCCTGCTCGGCCTCGCGCACCACGAGCGTCTCCCGGTCGTGCTGTTCGCGGAAGGCGGCGGCGGACGGCCCGGCGACGTCGACCTGCCGATCGTGGCGGGCCTCCACGTGCCCACCTTCGCGAGCTATGCCCGGCTCGCCGGGCGCGTGCCGCTCGTCGCCATCGTCGCCGGGCGCTGCTTCGCCGGCAATGCCGCGCTGGCCGGCTGCAGCGACGTCATCATCGCGACGCGCGGCAGCAACCTCGGCATGGGCGGTCCCGCGATGATCGAGGGCGGCGGGCTGGGCGTGTTCCGGCCCGAGGACGTCGGACCGGCGGAGCTCCTGGACCGCAACGGCGTGATCGACGTGCTGTGCGACGACGAGGCCGCGGCGGTTCGCGTGGCCCAGCGCTGGCTGGGCTTCTTCCAGGGCGCCTCCAAAACCTGGACCGCACCCGACCAGACGTCGCTCCGCGACGCGTTGCCGACCAACCGGGTGCGTGCGTACGACGTGCGGCCGATCGTCGCGACGCTGGTCGACGACGACTCGTTGCTCGAGACGCGGCCGCGCTTCGGCGCCGCGGTGTTGACTTTCCTGGCCCGCATCGAGGGGCGCTCGGTCGGCTTGCTGGTCAGCCAGTCGGCCGCAGGCGGCGGCGCCCTCGACGGCGAGGCCGCCGACAAGGCCGGCGCTTTCATGGATCTCTGCAACACGAAGGGCCTGCCGCTGGTCTCGCTGATCGACACGCCGGGCTTCATGGTCGGGCCCGACATCGAGGCGCGCGGCCAGGTGCGGCACGCGGGTCGCCTGTTCCTCGCCAACGCGCGTCTGCGCGTGCCGCTGGTGGCCGTCGTGCTGCGGAAAGCCTACGGGCTCGGTGCGATGGCGCTGGCCGGCGGCGGCTTCCACGCGGCGGCGGGCATCGTCGCGTGGCCGACCGGGGAATTCGGTGCGATGGGCCTCGAAGGCGCGGTGCGCCTCGGCTATCGGAAGGAGCTCGAAGCCGTGGCGGAGGGGCCGGCGCGCGACGCGTTGCACGACCGACTGGTCGCGTCGCAATACGAGCGCGGCAGCGCGCTCAACCTGGCGGCGACGCTCGAGATCGACGCGGTGATCGACCCCGCCGACACGCGGTCGTGGATCGCGCGACGACTGGGATTCAGGTAGCGGTCTGCGTCGATGCGCCGTCCGAGCGAGCGCGGACGATCGGGGCGACCCGATCGGCTTCGAGCGCCAACGCGGCGGGCCCGAGCGGGCCCGAGCGGGCCTGAGCGGGCGGGGCGGGCCGGAGCAGGCCATGTCGCGACCGTCGACGTCAGGGTGCGGCGTCGGTCAGCAGCGCGGTGGCGTAGCGCGCCATCGAGCGGTTGTAGCGCGGCAGGTATTCGGCCAGGCCGGCGACGGCGATCGACACCGCTTCGCGGCAGCGGCCGACGTCGGTCAGCGCGAGCGCCAGCGTCGCCCGGACCGCACCGCTGATGTGGTCCGCCGGCAAGGCGAGCTCGACGCTCAGCAGGTCGACGGCGCGCTGCGGATCGCCCAGGTTGCGGATCGAACTGGCCATCTGGATCACCGCGCGTCGCCTGCGCTCGCCGGGCAGGCCCATGGCCAGCGCCCGCTCGTACAGCGGCACCGCCCGCGCGGCATGGCCGAAGGAGTCGTGGACGGCGGCCCGCTCGAAGGCCTTCACCGCGGCGTCGTCCGGGAGCACATCGAGCAGCGTCTCGAGAGCGACCCGGAAGGCGGGCTCGTCGTATTCGTCGATGCGGCGCCAATGGTCGGCGACGCGCCGGTCCCAGTCGGGATCGATGAGTTCCATGGTCTGCGGCGGCTGGTGAACGGGAGCGCGATCGTCGCATGACGCGTGCGACCTCGATCCACGGGAACGTCTGCAGGTCGGCGGGTCGAAGGGGGTCGACACCAACGGAGTGCGGACGATGAGCGAACCCTACCGAACCGATGCCCCCGCGCGGACCGAGATCGATGCGATGCCCGGCGCGGTGGTCTTGCAGTTCGGCACCGGCTGGTGCGGCTGGTGCCAGGCCGCCGAACCGCTGATCGAGCAGGCCTTCGCCGACTTCCCCAACGTCGCCCGGCTGCGCATCGAGGACGGCCCCAAGCGACCGCTCGGCCGCTCGTTCGGCATCAAGCTGTGGCCCACGCTGGTCTGCCTCGTCGACGGACGCGAAGTGGCCCGCGTGACGCGCCCCGCCGACGCGTCCGTCGTCAGCCGCGCGCTCGCCGAGATGGACGACACGGCGCAGAGCGACGGCTGAGCGCACGCCGCCGACGGCCGGACGCGCTGGATCCACTCGCAATGGGAGGTCAAGGACGGGCCGAACGGCGTGCCCGACCGCGCGGTCGGCATCATGATG
>CAHJXF010000446.1 GCA_903644065.1 Betaproteobacteria bacterium | reverse complement strand
CACGCCGGCCGGCGCGGCGCTGCCCGGCACCGTCATCGGGGTGTCGGTGACCGTGGCCTGCGCCAGCAGCACGGTCGTTCGCGTCACGGCCGGGGACGCCGCGGAATCGGTGCCGGCGGCGGCGATGCACGGCGCCGCGCTCAGGGCCAGCCATGCCAGCATGGTCAGCAGGACGTTCTTCATCGACCTTCCCTTCGGTGGCTTGGTGTGGATCGATCGCGACTCAGAGCGCGTCCTTGCCGGTCTCGCCGGTGCGGATGCGGACGACCTGCTCGAGGTCGTAGACGAACACCTTGCCGTCGCCGATCTTGCCGGTGCGCGCGGAGCTCTCGATCGCCTCGATCGCCCGCTCGACCAGCTCGCTGGACACGGCCGCCTCGATCTTGACCTTGGGCAGGAAATCGACCACGTACTCGGCGCCGCGATAGAGCTCGGTATGGCCCTTCTGGCGGCCGAAGCCCTTGACCTCCGTGACGGTAATGCCCTGGACCCCGATGGCGGACAGCGCCTCGCGCACCTCGTCCAGCTTGAATGGCTTGATGATCGCCGAGATCAGCTTCATGTCCTCTGTCCTGATGAGTGCCCGGGCCGAAGGCCTTCGCCACGGGGATCGCGTCGCACGGTCCGTGCCGCGGATTCGGCCCGTCGGGACGATGCGCAAGACGAAGCTCGCCCGATGGCGTCGCTGGGCCGTTCGCAAGACCTGTGCCACCGGTTCGCCGCCCGAGGAAGTCGAACGCCGCCCTTGCGTCACCTCGAAGACCCGCCGCAGTGCGCGTGCTCCAGGATAATGCGCAGAGCGCCGTTATTCAGTGCATCGAATCGGGTTGCCTGAGT
Source organism: Betaproteobacteria bacterium (assembly GCA_903644065.1). GTDB lineage: Bacteria > Pseudomonadota > Gammaproteobacteria > Burkholderiales > Burkholderiaceae_D > CAHJXF01. The sequence continues at coordinate 1,877 of CAHJXF010000446.1, read as the reverse complement.
CCGAGCGCGATGGATCAGTGGGCGCCGGCCGCCGCTTCGCTGGCGCCCGCATCGGCCTTCACCGGCCGCGCCAGCCAGATCACGCCGATCAGCGCGATGAACAGCAGCGACGACGCGTAGAAGATGTCGTTGGCGCCGAGCATGAATGCCTGGACGTCGATGGTGCGATTGACTGCAGCCAGCGCCTGGTCGGCGGACAAGCCGGTGCTCTGCAGGCCCTGCAGGTACTGGGTCGCGGTCGCGCTGCCGCTGTTGACCGCCTCGGTGAGCTGAGCGTGGTGGAGGATGGCTCGGTCCTCCCACATGGTGGTGGCGATCGAGGTGCCGAACGCGCCGGCCGTGATGCGCGCGAAGTTCGACAGGCCCGACGCCGCCGGGATGCGTTCCGGCGGCAGTCCCGACAACGTCAGGGTGACGAGCGGGATGAAGAAGAACGCCATCGCGGCACCCTGCAGGATGATGGGCCGCACCAGGTAGCCGAAGCTCGCCTGGGTGTTGTAGAAGGTGCGCCAGTACAGCGCCGCGCCGAAGATCAGGAACGCGGCGGTGGCGAATTTGCGCGGATCGACCCGGCCGATGAACTTGCCCACCACCGGCGACAACAGGATCGCGAAGAGGCCGACCGGCGCGGTCAGCAACCCGGCATCGGTCGCGGTGTAGCCCATGTACTGCTGCAGCCACAACGGCATCAGCACCACGTTGCCGAAGAACACGCCGTAGCCGAGCGCCAGCGTCAGCGCGCCGGTCCAGAAGTTGCGCAGCTTGAACAGGCGCAGGTCGACGACCGGGTGGTCGTTGTCCACCAGCTCCCAGACCAGGAAGCAGGCGAACGCGATGGCCGCCGTGGCCGCCAGCGCGACGATGAAGCCCGAGCTGAACCAGTCGAGCTCGTGGCCCTTGTCGAGCATGATCTGCAGCGAACCCACCCACAGCACCAGCAGCGCCAGCCCCACCCCGTCGATCGGCAGCTTGCGGATCGGCGTCTCGCGCGTCTTGAAGATCGACCACGTCGCATACGCCGCGATGAAGCCGACCGGGATGTTGATGTAGAAGATCCACGGCCACGCGATGTTGTCGGTGATCCAGCCGCCCAGCATCGGGCCCATCACCGGCGCCACCAGCGTGGTGATCGACCACACGGCCAGCGCCATGCCGGCCTGGGCCTTCGGATAGCTCGACAACAGCAGCGCCTGCGACAGCGGGATCATCGGACCCGCGACGAAGCCCTGCAGCACGCGGAACAGGATCAGCATCGGCAGCGACGTGGCGAGGCCGCACAGCCACGACGACAGCACGAACAGCAGCACCGACGCCGTGAACAACTTCACCGCGCCGAAGCGCTGCGTGAGCCAGCCGGTCAGGGGCAGCGCGATCGCGTTGGCGACCGCGAACGACGTGATCACCCAGGTGGCCTGCGAGCTCGACACGCCGAGGTCGCCGGCGATCGACGACAGCGACACGTTGGCGATCGACGTGTCGAGCACGTTCATGAACGTGGCGAGCGCGAGCGAGATGGTGCCGACGATCTTCGCGCTGCCGGCCAGCGGCGGATAGCCGGCGGCGGGCGGGGGCGGCGTGGGCGACGCGGGAGCGGGCAGGTCGTCTTCGGCGCTGAGGGTCGCGGTCATCGCACGGTCTCGGTTCGTTCTCGTCTACGGATACGGTCGTGCATCCGGTCGCGGCTCGAGGTCGCGTTCAGGATCGCGCGACAGGCGACCCACGGTGGCGGCCCGAACCAGCGGCCCGTCGAGCGGTCTGCGGTCCACGACCGGCTCAGCCGGCGCGGGCGATCTTGGCTGCCGGCGTGGCGCGCGAACGATCGGCGACCGGCGCCTGACGCGCATCGCCTGCCTTGCCGAGGGTGGCCGCGACGATGC
>CAHJXF010000445.1 GCA_903644065.1 Betaproteobacteria bacterium | reverse complement strand
CGCGTGCGCCGCGTGCGCTGTGGGCGCCGTTCTGCCGAGCAGGCCGATCGTCGTCCCGTCGCTCGACCGCAGCGACGTCCTCGCCGCCACGGTCGGCTTCCACGTCACCACCCGGGTCGCCGCGGGTCTCGAGCGACCTCCCCCTCGCATCGCCTGATCGGTCGTCCGATCCGCGCGGCCCACATGGCAGCGACGGGCCCTGTCCCCGACGTCCGCCGCAATCGTGCGGTCGTCGCGGGCGCCTGCGAGGAAGATCATGCGAATCCTGTGGATGGCAGCCGTCGCGCTGCCGCTGATGGCTCGTGCCGACGAGCCGGCGATGCACGACCACGGCGCGATGCCGATGGCACATCACGACGACCGGCCGATGCCGATGCCGGCGATGGACGGCTCGATGGATGCGTCGATGGATGCGTCGATGGATGCGATGCAGGGCCGGTTCGGCGTCTACCCGATGTCGCGCGAGTCGTCGGGCACCAGCTGGCAGCCCGAGGCGACGCCGATGGAGATGCTGGCGACGCGGCTCGGCGACTGGTCGCTGATGCTGCACGGCTTCGCCAACGGGGTGTACGACGCGCAGACCGGACCGCGCGGCGCTCGCAAGAGCTTCGTGCAGAGCATGGCGATGGGCATGGCGCAGCGCTCGCTCGGCTCCGGCACGCTGGGCCTGCGCGCCATGCTGTCGCTCGATCCGGCGATGGGGGCGAACGGTTATCCGCTGCTGTTCCAGACCGGCGAGACGGCCGACGGCCGGACACCGCTGGTCGATCGCCAGCATCCGCACGACGCGTTCATGGAGCTGTCGGCGAGCTACAGCCTGCCGCTCGGTGACCAGCGGGCGGCGTTCGTGTACGTCGGCCTGCCGGGCGAGCCCGCGCTCGGGCCGCCCACCTTCATGCACCGCTACTCGGGCCTGCGCAATCCGGAGGCGCCGCTGACGCATCACTGGTTCGACTCGACCCACATCACGTACGGCGTCGCCACGCTCGGTGCCAGCCAGGGCCCGTTCAAGCTCGAAGGGTCGTGGTTCAACGGACGCGAGCCGGACCAGGCGCGCTGGAACATCGAGACGCGGCGCTTCGACTCGTGGTCGGCGCGCGTGTCGTACGCCCCGACGCCCGCGTGGTCGCTGCAGGCCAGCTACGGCTACCTGAAGAGCCCCGAGGCGCTCGAGCCGGAGACCGCCGTGCGGCGCTTCACGACGTCGGCCAGCCATCACGCGACGATCGGCGGCAACGAGTGGGCGACGACGCTCGCGTGGGCGCGCAACGACGACCACGCGCCCGCGGGGCGCACCCGGCTGCCGGGGGCGTTCCTCGAGTCGACCTGGGTCGTCGCGGATCGCCACACGTTCTTCGGCCGCTTCGAGCAGGTCGACAAGGACGAGCTGTTCGATGCGACCGCCTCATACGACGACGCGCACGATGACGCGCACGATGGCGCGCAGCAGGACGGACCGCACGACGCGCGGCACGACGGCGCGTACCGCATCCGCAAGCTGTCGCTCGGCTACATCCACGACTTCGCGTCGACCGGCGCGGTCCGCTGGGGCATCGGCGGCCTGGTCGGCGTCGCGCGCGGGCCGGCGGCGCTCGACCCGGTGTACGGTCGCCGTCCGATCTCATACCTGCTGTTCCTGCAGGGCCGCATCGCCGGCCACTGACCACTCGTGGGCCAGCGTCCACACATCACGGAGATTTCATGCGCATCGAACTGCACGGCAAGACCGCCCTCGTCAGCGGCTCCACGGCCGGCATCGGCCTCGCCATCGCCCGGGGGCTCGCCGGACCGGCGCGACGGTGATCGTCAACGGCCGTACCGAGGCCGCGGTCGAGCGCGCCATCGCCGACATTCGCGCTACGCACCCCGACGCCGCGCTGCGCGGTCGGCCCGGCGACCTCGGCACCGCGGCCGGCTGCGACGCGCTGTTCGCCGCCGAGCCGCAGGTCGACATCCTCGTCAACAACCTCGGCATCTTCTCGACCGGCGACTTCTTCGAAACCGGCGACGACGTGTGGACCCGTTTCTTCGAGGTCAACGTAATGTCCGGGGTGCGCCTGTCGCGCCACTACCTGCCCGGCATGCGCGAGCGCGGCTGGGGCCGCGTCGTGTTCCTGTCGTCGGAGTCGGGGCTCAACATCCCGACCGAGATGATCCACTACGGCTTCACCAAGACCGCCAACCTGTCGGTGGCCCGCGGCCTCGCCAAGCGCATGGCCGGCAGCGGCGTCACCGTCAACGCGGTGCTGCCCGGACCGACGATGTCGGACGGCGTCAAGTCGATGCTGCAGGCGGCCGCCGACCAGGCCGGCACCTCGCTCGACGACGCCGGCGTCGCGTTCGTGAAGGCCAAGCGGCCGAGCTCGATCCTCCAGCGGCCGGCCACCGTCGACGAGGTCGCGAACCTGGTCGTCTACGTGTGCTCGACGCAGGCCTCGGCGACGACCGGGGCGGCGCTCCGCGTCGACGGCGGCGTGGTCGACACGATCGCGTGAGCCTCGCCATGCACGAACCCTTGAAGGAAGCGGCGACGGCACCGTCGCCGGTCGACAAGCCGCACATCGACCCGGTGTGCGGCATGCGCGCCGCGACCGATCCCGACAAGGCCTTCGATCACGACGGCACCACGTACTACTTCTGCTCGCAGGGATGCCGCACGAAGTTCGCCGGCGACGCGGCGCACTGGCTCGCGCATCCGCCGCGGCCGCGCCCGGCGGCGGCACCGGCTGCCG
>CAHJXF010000444.1 GCA_903644065.1 Betaproteobacteria bacterium | reverse complement strand
CGGTCCGTTCGACCGCCGGGACGCGTTGCGAGGACTCGTCGCGGCACGGGGCGCTGGGCACCGAAGATCGGTCGGCCGCGGGTGCCGCGGGTGCCGCGGGTGCTGCGCTCGGCGGCGAAACGAGATGCGAGCGGTCAGTGGACTGGAGGGGCGTTCGACGATCGGGTCCGCATCACGACGGCGGTGTGCGCGCAGCGAGGCGCGTCACACCGCATCGGACTCCGTCACGCGCGCTTCAGTCGGCAGCGGCTGCGCTCGCCAGCACGGTCGGCTGGTCGCGCATCGCTTCGTAGCCGGCCTTCGACACGGTGACGACGATCGGCTCGAGGCGGACCACGAGCGGCGCGGCCACCGGCATCGAACGCAGCGAAGGTCCGGCCTGCAACACCGCGGCGGAGCTGGCGATGGCGACGGCGGCACCGCAGCCGACGGCGACCGAAGCGGCGAACGTGGTGACGGTGGTGAGCGAGATCTTCATGATGTTTCCTTCGAGTGGGCGGACACGGCGTGCGTCCGATGCAGCGAAGGTTAGGGACGGTCGCGTCGCGCCGCCGCGTCCGAGCGACGAAACCGCCATCGCGCGGGACGGGCCGTCATCGGCGGCGACGAGCGTCGCCCGACGCCGTCGTCGAGCACCACCAGCCAGCCGCGTCAGGCGGCCTGGAAGCGGTACACGCCGTCGGCATCCCGCTCGCGTCGCAGCGCGCCGTCGTACCACAGCGCATGCAGGTGGGCGAGCGCCTCGCCGAACGCGAAGAACAGTTGATGCGCGTCGAGCGGCCGGCGGAACATGATCGGCACGATGTCGGCCGCGGTTCGCGGACTCGCGCAATGCGCCAGCACTTCGGCGAGGCGCGCGTCGTGATGCTCGACCAGTTGTTCGATGCGACGCTGGAAGCGCTTGAACGGTCGCCCGTGCGACGGCAGCACCAGTGCGTCGTCGGGCAGCGGCGCGAAGCGACGGATCGAGCGCAGGAACTGCCGCACCGGATCGGCCTCCGGCTCCAGCGCGTGCACGCTGACGTTGGTCGAGATGCGCGGCAGCAGCATGTCGCCCGCGATCAGCACGTTGCCGCGCTCGCCGTACAGCGCCGCGTGTTCCGGCGAATGGCCGAAGCCGGTGATGACGCGCCACGTGTCGTCGCCGATCGCGATCGTCTCGTCGTGCGAAATGCGTCGATAGGTGTCGGGGATGTCGGGCACCAGGTTCGAGAAGTAGCCGCTGCGCCGTTCCAGCGAGTCCAGATAGGCGCGGTCGGTCAGTCCGTGCGACGTGTAATGGGTCGTGGTGTCCGGGCCGTCGGTGCCCGGCAACGCGGCCTGCATCACGCGACCCATCGCGTATTCGCCGAGCGTCATCCACAGCGGTGGCGGTCGATCGGCCGGCATGCGCTGCTGCAGCCACGCCGCATTGCCGAGATGGTCGGGATGCATGTGGGTGCACAGGATGCGCACGATCGGCAACCCGTCGAGCTCGGTCTCCAGGACCTGGCGCCACAGCCCCTGGATGGTGTCCGACGCGATGCCGCAGTCGATCACGGTCCAGCCGTCGCGACCGTCGAAGCGATCGCGCAGCAGCCACAGGTTGACGTGGTCGAGCGCGAACGGCAGCGGCATGCGCACCCACCAGATGCCCGGCGCCACCGGGCGCTTCCTTCCCGGATCGGGCAGGGCGTCCGCGAACGGGTAGTCGAGTTCGGCTTCGAGTGGATTCATGGCGGGAAAGGAGTAGAGGCGGCGTCGATTCTATGCGGTCGTCGCCGCGGGACGCGTCGGACGATCGGTTATCGTCGGCGCATGTTCGCCGGCCTCACTGCGACCTACGGCATCACGCTGCACGGTCTGATCGTCGTGCTGGCGCTGTTGGCCTATGTCGTCGTATCGCACACGTTCCACCAGCGACGCCATCCCACGGCCGCCATCGCCTGGGTGTTCTTCATCTTCCTGGTGCCGTACGTCGCGTTGCCGGCGTTCCTGGTGTTCGGCTCGCGCAAGCAGCCGCGTCCCGTGCTGCTGGCCCCGCCCGGGCAGGCCTCGTCGGACGCACCGTGGGCGATCCGGACCATCGCGGCGCTCGGCCAGCCGGCGCCGGCCGCGTATCGCGACCTGACGATCCATGCCGACGGTCGCGAGGCGAAGGCCGCGCTGTGGCGCCTGATCGACGCGGCCGAAGAATCGATCGACGTCTGCACGTTCATCATCGGCAACGACGACGTCGGCGAGGGCACGGTCGCGCGGCTGGTCGCAATGGCGCATCGCGGCGTCCGCGTGCGGCTGCTGGTCGATGGCATGGGACAGCTGATGCGGCGCCATCCGGACCTGTCGCCGCTGGCGGATGCCGGCGCGCGCATCGCGGTCTTCGTGCCGCCGCTCCGCCTGCCCATCCGGGCCCGCGCCAACCTGCGCGATCACCGCAAGATGGTGATCGTCGACGCGGCGCTGGACGGACGTCGACTATGGTGTGGCGGACGCAATCTCGCCGACGAATACTTCGAGGGCCTGCGCGACGAGTCGCCCTGGCGCGACCTGACGTTCGACGTCGGCGGCGACCTGGTGCGGCAGGCGGCCGCGCTGTTCGAGCGCGACTGGGCCTACGGCAACGGCGAGGTCGACGCGTCGCGTCGCGTCCGCACGCCGGTGAGCGACGCGGGACCGCGCCACGGGGCGCAGCTGGTCGCGTCCGGCCCCGACGAGGTCGACGACACGATCCAGACGGTGCTGGTCGCGGGCGCGTACCGG
>CAHJXF010000443.1 GCA_903644065.1 Betaproteobacteria bacterium | reverse complement strand
CGACTGCTTCCAGGCCCTCGCCTGACGCGCGGGCGCGTCCCGCGGACGGCGCGTGTCGGTGGGCGCGTTCAGGCGCCGGGGACATGCGAGGGGCGGGACGTCCGGACGTTCCGCCGCGTCCACCAGCGATGGACGAGATAGGCGCCGCCGGCGAGTCCCACGGTGGCGACGATCACCCGGAGCGCGCGCAGCCACACGCAGAGCAGCGCGATCGTCATCCCGAACGCGACCCACTGCGCCCACCACTCGCCCGGCGACGTGAACCAGTTGACGAAGAAGCACAGGCCCGTGACGAACAGGGCGTGGAACGGGAAGGTGACGGCCTTGATCACGGCGGCGAGCGGGTTCATCGAAGAGCTCCGGTGGGATGAAGACGCCAGCGTGGACCGCGGTCCACGTGTCGACGACCGGCGAGCGACGAAACGCCGGGTCCGTCGACCGAGGCGCCTGACCGAACGACGAAGCGGCGCCGTCAGGTCCGCACCGGCTCGTCCGTGTAGGCCTCGACCGGGATGCAGCCGCAGAACAGGTTGCGATCGCCGTACACATGATCGGCGCGGCCGACCGGGGGCCAGTACTTGTTGGCCCGCAAGCTTTTGAGCGGGTAGGCGGCGGTCTCGCGCGAGTACGGATGCGTCCATGCTTCGACCAGCAGCGACTCGGCCGTGTGCGGCGCGTTGCAGAGCGGATGATCGTCGCGCGGCCAGCGGCCGTCCTCGACGGCGCGGATCTCGTCGCGGATCGCGATCATCGCGGTGACGAAGCGATCGAGTTCGACCAGCGACTCGCTCTCGGTCGGCTCGATCATCAAGGTGCCCGCGACCGGAAAGCTCATCGTCGGCGCGTGGAAGCCGTAGTCCATCAGCCGCTTCGCGACGTCGTCAACCGTGACGCCGCAGGCTTCCCTGATCGGTCGCAGGTCGAGGATGCACTCGTGCGCGACCAACCCGTGGTCGCCTCGATACAGCACCGGGTAGTGCGCATCGAGCCGGCGAGCGATGTAGTTGGCCGACAGGATGGCGACCTCGGTCGCCGCCGTCAGCCCCGCCGCGCCCATCATCGTCACGTACATCCACGAGATGGGCAGGATGGATGCGGAGCCGTACGGTGCGCCCGACACCGCGCCGATCGCCCGACGCGCATCGACGCCGGCCCGCTCGACGCGGCCGGGAAGGAACGGCGCGAGATGGGCGCCGACGCCGACCGGTCCGACGCCCGGACCGCCGCCGCCGTGCGGGATGCAGAAGGTCTTGTGCAGGTTCAGGTGCGAGACGTCGCCGCCGAAGTGACCGGGCGCCGCGACGCCCACCATCGCGTTCATGTTCGCGCCGTCGACGTAGACCTGTCCGCCGTGCCCGTGGACGATCTCGCAGATGCGCTCGACGCCGGCCTCGTAGACGCCGTGGGTCGACGGATAGGTGATCATCACGGCGGCGAGCCGCGGCGCATGCTGCTCGGCCTTCGCACCGAGATCGGCGAGGTCGACGTTGCCCAGCGCGTCGCAGTCGACCACCACGACCTGCAGGCCGGCCATCTGCGCCGACGCCGGGTTGGTGCCGTGCGCCGACGACGGGATCAGGCAGACGTCGCGGTGCGCCTCGCCGCGCGACGCGTGCCACGCGCGGATCACCAGCAGGCCGGTGTACTCGCCCTGCGAGCCCGCATTGGGTTGCAGCGACATCGCCGCGTAGCCGGTGGCGGCGCACAGCATGTCCTCGAGCTCGCCGATCATCGCCCGGTAGCCTTCGGTCTGCGACGTCGGTGCGAACGGATGGACGTGCGCGAACGCGGGCCACGTGACCGGCATCATCTCGGACGTGGCGTTCAACTTCATCGTGCACGAGCCGAGCGGGATCATCGCCCGGTCGAGCGCGATGTCCTTGTCGGCGAGCCGCCGCAGGTAGCGCAGCATCTCGGTTTCCGAGTGGTGCGTGTTGAACACCGGGTGCGTCAGGTAGGACGACGTGCGCAGCAGTCCGGCGGGCAGCGCGTCGAGCACGCCGGCTTCGATCGCGTCGAAGTCCGGCAGCGCGCGACCGGACGCGAACAACCGCCACAGGCGCCGCACGTCGGCCCGCGTCGTCGTCTCGTCGAGCGTGATGCCGACGTGCGCGGCATCGACGGCGCGCAGGTTGACCTGTTCGTCCGCCGCGGCCGCATGGACGAACGCCGCGTCGCAGGCGACGGTCAACGTGTCGAACCACCGGTCGTTGACGACGGCCGTGTCGAGCGTGTCGAGACCCGCGGCCAGCACGCATGTCAGACGATGGACGCGGCGCGCGATCGACGCGAGGCCCGCCGGCCCGTGGTACACCGCGTACAGGGCGGCCATGACGGCCAGCAGCACCTGGGCGGTACAGATGTTCGAGGTCGCCTTCTCGCGACGGATGTGCTGCTCGCGGGTCTGCAGCGCGAGGCGATAGGCGCGCTGGCCGTTGCCGTCGACCGTCGCGCCGACGAGACGGCCCGGCATGCTGCGCTTGAACGCGTCGCGCGTCGCCAGGTATCCCGCATGCGGGCCGCCGAAGCCCATCGGCACGCCGAAGCGCTGGCTGGACCCGACGACGACGTCGGCGCCCCACTCTCCGGGCGGCTTCAACAGCGTCAGCGCGAGCAGGTCGGCCGCGACGATCACCAGGCCGCCGGCCGCGTGCACCGCGGCGGCCAGCGCCGCGTGATCGGCCACGCGACCGTCGACGCCCGGGTACTGCAACAGCACCGCGAAGCAGCCGGCGACCGCGGCCGGGTCGGGC
>CAHJXF010000442.1 GCA_903644065.1 Betaproteobacteria bacterium | reverse complement strand
GCGAGCCATGCTGCGACCCGACTCGCACGACGCGCGCGTCGACACGGCGCGGCCGTCGATCGCGCGTCGCGCGTCACGCCGCATCCGGCGGACTGCCCGCGTCGACGCGCATCAGCACCGGCGCCTGGATGCGCTGCGCGAGCTTGCGTCCCTTCCGCGCCCGCTTGCCGCGGTGCGGCTCGAGGGCGGCGTCGGTCAGGCGCACGCGCTGCATCTTTTCGCCCCGGCCGAGGCCCGCGATCACAAGACCCTTCGGCCCGATCGACAGCGCGGAGACCAACCGGGTCCCGGGCGCGAGCTCCAGAAGCGTGATGCCGCGACCGCCACCCGACAGCTTCTTGATCTCGGCCGCGGGAAAGACCAGCAGGCAGCCGTCGCTCGACAGGCAGGCGATCTCGCGATCGTGCGCGAGGTCGATGGTCGTCATCGGCAGCGGTCGCGCCGCCGCGGGCCCATGGCTTTTCGCGGCGCCCGCCCCGTCGACCGTCCCGTCGTCCCCGCCCAGCGCCACGAAGCCCTTCCCGCCGCGATTGCGGCCGACGAGGTCGCCGAGCTGGCAGACGAAGCCGTGGCCCGCGCTGGTCGCCACCAGCAGCGGCAGGCCGACCGACCCGGCGACCATCGACACGATCTGCGAGCCGGACTCCACGTCGACCAGCGACGTCACCGGCACGGCCTCGGACTTGTCGCCGCGCGTCGAACGCGCCGTGGGCAGGGCGCTCACGGCCGTCGAGTACGCGCGTCCGTTGCTGCCGAGCACGACCAGCTGGTCGACGCTGCGGCACTCGTACGCGTCCTGCGGCGCGTCGCCCGACTTGAAGGTGAAGAGCGCCCGGTCGAGCGCGTGGCCGACGCGCGCGCGCACCCAGCCCTTCTCGGAGACGATCACGGTGACCGGCTCGTCGACGACCTTGACGTCGAGCGCGGCACGGCGCTCCTCCTGGATCAGCGTGCGCCGCGGATCCTTGGCACCGAACGTCTTCGCATCGGCCTCGATCTCGCGGATCACCTGGCGCTTCAACGACGCCGGGTTGGCCAGCAGCTCCGCGAGCTTCGCCTGGTCGGCGCGGCGCTCGTCGAGCTCCTGCCCGATGCGGATCGCCTCCAGCCGCGCCAGCTGGCGCAGCCGGATCTCGAGGATGTCGTCGGCCTGCCGGTCGCTGAGCGCGAAGCGCGTCATCAGCGCGGGCTTCGGCGCATCGGCCTCGCGGATGATGCGGATCACCTCGTCGATGTTGAGCAGCACGACGCTGCGTCCCTCGAGGATGTGGATGCGGTCCTCGACCCGGTCGAGTCGATGCCGGGTGCGACGCGTCACGCACTGCTGCCGGAACTCGGCCCATTCGCGCAGGATGTCGGCCAGCGGCTTCTGCCGCGGCCGCCCGTCGATGCCGATCATCACCAGGTTCATCGGCACGCTGGCTTCGAGGCTGGTGTGCGCGAGCAGCAGGTTGGCGAACGCGGCCTGTTCCACGTTGCGCGACTTCGGCTCGAACACCAGGCGCACGGCCACGTCGCGTCCCGACTCGTCGCGCACCGTGTCGAGCGCGGCCAGCAGCGTCTGGCGGGTCGCGACCTGCTCGGCGCTCAACGCCTTCTTGCCGAGCCGCACCTTGGGGTTGGTCAGCTCCTCGATCTCTTCGAGCACTTTTTGCGACGACGTGTTGGGCGGCAGCTCGTCGACCACCAGTTGCCACTGGCCGCGGGCCAGCTCCTCGATCGTCCAGCGGGCGCGCAGCTTGAGGCTGCCGCGCCCGGTCTCGTAGATCGCCGCGATCTCCTGCGGCGACGAGATGATCTGCGCGCCGCCCGGGAAGTCGGGACCCTGGATGTGCGCGAGCAGCTCGGCCGTCGTGGCGCGGCCGTTCGACTTCACCATCGCGACCGCGGCGGCCGCGACCTCGGCCAGGTGGTGCGACGGGATCTCGGTGGCCATGCCGACCGCGATGCCCGACGCGCCGTTCAGCAGCACGAACGGCAGGCGCGCGGGCAGCAGCTCGGGCTCGGTGCTCGAGCCGTCGTAGTTGGGCCCGAAGTCGACCGTGCCCTCGTCGATCTCGTCGAGCAGCAGCCGGGCGATCGGCGTCAGGCGCGCCTCGGTGTAGCGCATCGCCGCGGCGCCGTCGCCGTCGCGCGAGCCGAAGTTGCCCTGTCCGTCGATCAGCGGGTAGCGCAGGCTGAAATCCTGCGCCATGCGGACCAGCGCGTCGTAGACCGACTGGTCGCCGTGCGGGTGCAGCTTGCCGAGCACGTCGCCCACCACGGTCGCGCTCTTCCGCGGCTTGGCGTCCGCGCCGAGCCCGAGCTGGTTCATCGAATGCAGGATGCGCCGCTGCACCGGTTTCTGGCCGTCGGCCACCTCGGGCAACGCCCGGCCCTTGACGACCGAGATCGCGTAGTCGAGATAGGCCCGCTCGGCGTAGTCGCCGAGCGTCACCGCGTCGTCGGGCACCTCGGGCGGGGACGGCGGGAACAGCGTGATCTGGTCGGGCATGTCGGGAGGAGTCGATCCGCACTCAGCGGATGGCCGCGGCGCCGTCGGTCGCCGCCGGCACGTCGACCGCGACGGCGGGCGCGGACGCGGGCGGCTCGACGGGAGGCGCCACGCGATACGGCGCGCGGGATTCGACTTCAGTCATCGGCGCCAATGGCGTCGCTTGTAGCGTGGGCGCGGTCGGCGGAATCGAAGAATAATGTATAGGGAAGGGGATGCAGCGCGCCGGCATAGCGCAGCAGGCGGTCGCCGGCCTGCGGCTGG
>CAHJXF010000441.1 GCA_903644065.1 Betaproteobacteria bacterium | reverse complement strand
CCGGGCGCGCGACCGGCGCGCGGTCGAGAACCTGCGCGACCGGCGCATCGTGCAGCGCCCGGAGGACCTCGGCATCGACAAGCGCGACGCGACCCGCGACCTGCTCGCGGCCCGCTCGATCAAGGACCTGGTGCGGGCGTCGGGCGGTCTCTACGATCCGCCGCGGCGCTTTCGCAACTGGTGACCGGCCGACACTCGATGACACGACCGGGTATGTCGCTTGCTGTCCCTCCGTCACGCCGCGGGCGGATCGCCTTCGCGGTCCCGGCAGGACGAGGGTCGTATGCGCATCGCCTGTCTCGCGTGGGGATCGCTGTTGTGGAAGCCGGAGCCGCTGGTGCTGTCGTCCGGGTGGATGGCCGACGGCCCGTTGCTGCCGATCGAATTCTCGCGCGAGTCGGACGGCGGCGAGCTGGCGACCGCGCTGTCGCCCGCGGTGTGCGACGTGCAGGTGTTCTGGGCCCGCTTCGAGACCACCGACCTGGCGGTCGCCCGCGAGCAGTTGCGGGTGCGCGAGAAAATTCCGCTTGCGCGCCCCGACGGGGTGGGCAGCGCACCGAACAACGCGCGGAGCGGGCCGTTCGACGCGCGCATTCTCCAGTGGTCGGCGACCCGCGACCTCGACGCCGTGGTGTGGACCGCGTTGCCGCCGCGCTCGCAGGGCAGCGAGGGGCGCATGCCCGATGTCGACGCGGCCTGCGCCTATCTGGACGGGCTGCCGCCCGACGTCCGCGCCCATGCCGAGGCCTACGTGCGGCGCGTGCCGCCTTCGTTGAAGACGGCCTGTCGCGTGGCGTTCGAGGAGCGTTTCGGCTGGACGCCGCGAGCCGACGACGCCTGACGCGAAGCACGTCGGCCGCGAAGGTGGTGCGATGGAACACCTGAGCTTCACGTCGGAGGGCGGTTGCGCCGTCGACATCGTCCCTAGCGAGGCCGTCGTCGTCGGCGTCGTCTCGTCGGGCAACCTCGAGGTGATGGTCGAGTCGACACCGGACGATGCCGCATGCCGCGTCGACATTTGCACGCCGGCGCGCGGCTTCGACGACGTGTGGACCGCCGTCGTCGCGGACTTCTTCGATCGCGCACGGATCGGCGGCGTGCGCATCTCGATCAACGACGTCGGCGCGACGCCGGCCGTCGTCAGCCTGCGCCTCGACCAGGCGATCGAGGATTTCCGGTCGCGCGGGTCGAAGGCGTCACCGTGAAGCACAGCTTCTACGAGGCCAATGCGCGCCAGCGCATCGTCGCGCTGCTCGACGCCGGCTCGTTTCGCGAGTTGCTGCCGCCGTCGGCCCGCGCCACCAGCCCGCATCTGCCGCTGCTCGACACGCCGGTGGCTTTCGACGACGGCGTCGTCGTCGGCGCGGGCACGCTCGACGGGCACGCGGTGTTCGCGGCCGCGCAGGAAGGGGCGTTCATGGGCGGCGCCGTCGGCGAGGTGCACGGCGCCAAGCTCACCGGTCTCTTCGAGCGCGCCATCGACCAGCGACCGGCCGCCGTGCTGCTGCTGCTCGAATCGGGCGGCGTGCGCCTGCACGAGGCCAACGCCGGGCTGATCGCGGTGTCGGAAACGATGCGCGCGCTGCTCGACGCGCGCGCGGCCGGCATCGCGGTGATCGGCCTGATCGGCAGTGCCGTCGGCTGTTTCGGCGGCATGGGCCTCGTCGCCGCGTGCTGCGACACGCTGGTCATGTCCGAGGAGGGCCGGCTCGGCATGTCGGGGCCGGAGGTGATCGAGACCAAGCACGGCGTCGAGGAGTTCGACTCGCGCGACCGGGCGCTGGTGTGGCGCACCACCGGCGGCAAGCATCGCTGGCTGCTCGGCGACGCGCACGCGATCGTCGACGACGACGTGATGGCCTTCCGTGCGGCGGCGATCGACGCGCTCGACCGCCGTCGGCCGCTGACCCTCGACGGGCTGCTCGCGGAGCAGGCGGCGCTGACCGCACGTCTCGAACGCTTCGGTCGCCTCCGCGACGCGCTCGACGTGTGGCGCGTGCTCGGCGTCGCCGCGCCCGAGTCGCTGTCGCTGCTCGACCGCGACGCGTTCGTCGCTGCGGTCGCGACCCATCGGCTGGCGTACTGAGGGGTCGACGTGCGACCGACCATCGATACCTTGCTGGCGCGCCTCTTTCCCGCGGGCCACGACGTGTCCGTCGATGGCGAACTGGTGCACGGGAGCGCGACGGTCGACGGCGCGACGGTGACGGTCGTCGGCACCACCGACGACGCCGCGATCGGCGTCGAGCTGGCGCTCGCGTTGTCGGTGCGCGTGCTGGCGACCGTGCAGCACCATCCCGGTCGCGCCATCGTGCTGCTGGTCGACACGCAGGGCCAGCGTCTGCGGCATCGCGACGAGTTGCTCGGAATCAACGTCTACATGGCGCATCTCGCGCAATGCCTCGAGGTCGCCCGCCGCGCGGGGCATTGCATCGTCAGCCTGGTCCACGGGCGCGCGGTGAGCGGCGGCTACATCACCGGCGGCATGATGGCCGACCGCTGCCATGCGCTGGCGTCGGCCGAGATCAGCGTGATGAACCTGCCCGCGATGGCGCGCGTGACGAAGATTCCCGAGGCGCGGCTCGAGGCGCTCGCCGAGAGTTCACCGGTCTTCGCGCCCGGCGCCGCCAACTACCTGAAGATGGGCGCGCTCGACAGCCTGTGGTCCGACGATGCGGCCGAAGCGCTGGCACAGGCGCTTCGCGTCCCCGTCGTCGCGGACGACGGCGGCCGCACCGATCGGCGCCGCGCCACCGGCGACGCGC
>CAHJXF010000440.1 GCA_903644065.1 Betaproteobacteria bacterium | reverse complement strand
CGCGAGCCGGTCCGCGAGGCCGCGGCGTTGCGCTATCGCGCCGGCATGACGGCGCCGGTCGTCACCGCCAAGGGCCGCGGCGCGGTGGCCGACGCGATCGTGCGACGGGCCGAGGAGACCGGCGTCGCGGTCCACGTGTCGAGCAATCTCGCCGCGATGCTGATGCAGGTGGAGCTCGATCGCGCCATCCCGCCGCAGCTCTTCCAGGCCGTCGCGCAGTTGCTCGCGTGGCTCTACCAGCTCGAGGAGCGGACGGCCTCGCTGCAGCGGCCGCCGCGATGACCCGCCGGCTCGCATGAACGACGTCGCCCACGCCGACTTCGCGCTGCTGCGCCCCGCGGAGGTCGTCGCGATCCTCGAGCGCCTGCAGCGCGAGCGCGTGCCGACCACGATCGCGTTCGACGACGGCCATGCGATCGTCTCGAGCCTGCTCGAGGTGCGCCGCGAGACGCAGGCGCTGGTGTTCGACGTCGCGCTCGATGCGGAACAGAACCAGCGACTGTTCGCGTCGCGCACGTTGACCTTCACGGCGCTGCTCGACCACGTGCAGGTCGGCTTCGAGACCGGCACGCCGCGAGCGATCGCGATGGGCGACGGACCCGCCGCCGTGGTCGCCCTGCCCGCCTCGGTCGTTCGGCTGCAACGGCGCGAGGCCTTCCGCGCGGCGCTGCCGCTGCAGCCGCCCATCCGCTGCACGGTGCTCGACCGCGACGGTCACGCCACGCTCGCGCAGGCGATCGACCTGAGCGCCACCGGTGCCGGGCTGGTCGTCGACGAGCCGACCGGCGATGCGTCGCCGGGCAGCGCCCATGAGCTCGTGCTGTCGTTGCCCGACGTCGGCCGCGTCGATCTTGACGCGACGCTGCGGACCGTCACGACCGCTGCCGGGCCGACGCCGCGGGTCCGCATGGGCTTTCGCTTCGAGTCGCTGCCGCGCCCGATCGCGCAGCGCATCCAGCGCTACGTGCAGCACCTCGAGGTCCACCAGATGCGCATCCTGAAGAAGCGCGACGGCTGAATCAGAGGTCGAGCGCCACGACCCGCGTTCCGTCCGCCGGGACCGTCGCTCCGGGGCGCCACGCCGCGTCGAGCGCGGGATGCGCGAGGTCGAGGCCGGTGGACAGCCCGTCGTGCCGGCCGAAGCGCGACGCGTTCGCGGTCTGCCGCTCGACCATCGACCGGTCCTGCGCCGCTACCCGCCGCAGGAACGGCCAGACGAACGCGCGCATGGCCCACGCCGGAGCCCAGCGTCCTTCGACGTGCAGGGTCGCGTGCAGGCGGGTCGTGGTCGCGTGCTGCGGCGCGAAATGCAGCGTGAAGTACACCGCGCTGCCGTTCCGGTAGCGATACTCGATCTGCGCGCTGCCGGCCGCCGCCGGCGAGAAATGGGCGCGCTCGAGGATGCGCGGCGACTCGAACAGCCGGTACAGCAGGCCGCGCTGCGCGGCGGCGCCGGCGTAGTCGATGGTCAGCGCGCCGGCCGACTGCACGACGGTCGCGACCACCGCGTCGCGGCGGTCGTGGCGTCGCACCAGCCCCGGGTGCAGCAGATGGGTGTGCAGCGGGTCGAGGAAGTTCTCGAGCGCGTCGACGGTCCGCGTCGACCAGCTCGTCTCCCACAGGAACCGTCGGTTGCCGGGGGACAGCCGCGTGACGTAGGCGGGCAGCCCCGCCTGATCGTCCGCCTGATCGTCCGCCTGATCGTCCGCCTGATCGTCCGCCTGATCGTCCGCCTGATCGCCCGCGGTGGCGCCGTTCGAAACGCCGTCCACGCCGCCGGCGAGTCGCAGCCACACCAGCCCGTCGCGCTCGATCGTGCGCATCGACCGCAGGCGCACGGCCGGCAGGTCCGCGGACGGCGCCAGGCCCGGGATCGCGGTGCACCGTCCCGCCCCGTCGAAGGTCCAGCCGTGATACGCGCACTGCAGGCCGCCCGCGACGATGCGGCCGTCGGACAGCGGGACCAGGCGGTGCGGACAGCGATCGTCGAACGCGACGATCCGCCCGTCGGTCATGCGGGCGAGGACGATCGGCCGGTCGAGCAGCGTGACGCCGAGCGGCCGCGCCGCCACGCGCGACGACGCCGCGACGACGAACCAGCGCGTCGACAGATGGTCGGCCCAGGCCGTCACAGTTCGTAGCGCCGCATCACCGGCACGCCGATGCGGGTGGTCAGCCCGCGGAGCGCCGCCAGCGCGGCCCGAGTCGGCGCCGGCAGGTGCCGCGCATACACCGCGCTGTACTCGATCGCCGGCACGCAACCGCGCAGCCGCTTGAACCCGGGTGCGCCGGAGCTCAGGTTGAGGGCCAGGCCGCGTTCGATCGTCGCGCGGAACACCTGCGCCATCAGCAACCGGTACAGCGCCGCCGAGCGCGGCAGCGCCGTGTCGTAGCCGACGATCGGCGCCGTCACCGTGCCGTCGGAGCGGAACAGCCCGAGGATCGCGCACAGCCGACCTCGCGCGTCGCGGAAGCCCGAGCACTCGAGGAGGCCGGTGCGATGCCAGTCGGCCAGGAAGCGCGCCGTGTAGCGCGGGTTGAACGACGAATACTTGTCGAGGTACAGCTGGGCGTAGAGCGCGGCGCCGTCGACGAAATCGGCTTCGCGGAAGTCGTCGTGACGGACCTCGACGAACGGCGTCGACGCGAGCAGCCGCAGGTCGATGCGCAGGTTGTGGCGCAGCCGTCGCGTCGGCGTTCGACCGTCGAACAGGTACACCTGCCGGGTCGGGATCGACGCGAAGCCGCGAGCCGTCAGCGCGTCGATCC
>CAHJXF010000439.1 GCA_903644065.1 Betaproteobacteria bacterium | reverse complement strand
GATCTCGTCGGCGGCGGGCCGCGTGCCGCCGCTCGCGAGATAGCCGAACGCGCTGCGATGGAAGCCGCAGTCCTGCGTGCGACCGTCCTTCAGCGGCGCCACGCCGAGCCACAGCGCGTGGCGGGCGCGGGTCAGCGCGACGTACAGCAGGCGCACGTCCTCCTGGTCCTCCTGCAGGTCGGCCAGGCGCCTCGCGTCCTCGTCGACGTCGAGGATCAGGCGGCGCTCGCCGCGCGCGTCGGGAAGCGCGACGACGTCGCCGGCCTGCCGGACGCGCTCGCGATAGCTCGACACGAACGGCAGGAACACGACCGGATACTCCAGTCCCTTCGCCTTGTGGATGGTCACCACCCTGACGAGTTCGGCATCGCTCTCGAGCCGCACGACCTGCTCGTCGCCCTCGACCGCCTGGCCGTCGTCGGCCAGCCGTTCGGCGAACCAGCGGATCACGGCCTGCTCGCCGTCGAGCCGCGCGCTCGCGGCCTGCAGCAGTTCGGCCAGATGCAGCACGTTGGTGAGCTTGCGTTCGCCGTCCGCATCGCCCAGCCAGCGCGCCGGCAGCTCGAGCCGATGGAGGCTGCGGCGCAACATCGGCAGGAGGCCCTGGCGACGCCAGTCGGCGTGCAGCGCCTTCAGGTCGTCGACCCGTCGCTCGAAGGCGATGTCGTCGTGGCCGAGCCGCGCGATCTCGTCGAGCGACAGGCCGACCAGCGCGGTCGCGAACGCCACGCGCGCCCGGCGTACGTCGAACGGATCGGCCACCGCGCGCAGCCAGTGCAGCAGGTCGGCGGCCTCCGGGCTGGCGAAGACCGAGTCGCGATCCGACAGGTACACCGACGGCACGCGACGGTTGTGCAGCGCGCGGCGGATCGCCACGGCTTCCTGCCCGGTGCGGACCAGGACCGTGATGTCGGCAAGCTGCAGGCGCCGGAACCCGTCGAGCGGATCGTCGAAGCCGGTCGCCGGATCGTCGAGCAGGACCACGATGCGCTCGGCGGCGTGTTCGGCGAAGCGTCGCTGCGCCTCGGGCCGGTTGCCGATCAGCGCGTCGTGGCACAGCGTCAGCGCGGCGATCGGCCCGCGACCGTCGCGCAGCGTCTCGCGTCGGCCCCGCGCCGCGACCGGGAGGAACGGCAGCGGACTCGCATCGTCGGCTGCGCCGGCGGTTTCGCGTGCGGCCGGTGGCGAAGCACCGAAGCGGAAGGCGCCCTGCTCCACCGGCTCGGCGTTCGCGAACAGCTGGTTGATCGCGGCCACCAGCGGCGCCGTGGAGCGGTAGTTGGTCGTCAGGAAGTAATGACGATCGACCATCGCCGCCCTCGCGCGCAGGTAGCTGCCGATGTCCGCGCCGCGAAAGCCGTAGATCGACTGCTTGGGGTCGCCGATCAGCAGCAGCGCAGTGGCCGGGTCGTTGTCGGCGGTGCGGTAGAGGCGATCGAAGAGCCGGTACTGCAACGTCGACGTGTCCTGGAACTCGTCGATCAGCGCGGCCGGAAACTGCGCGACGATGCGGCTGCGCAGGCGCTCGCCGGACGGTCCGGCCAGCGCGTCGTCGAGCCGCTCCAGCATGTCGTCGAAGCCGTAGAGGCCGGCGCCGCGCTTCTGGTCGCGGATGCGGGCGGCCACCCGCGCGGCCGCATGCAGACGCGCGCCGTGCGACGGATCGGCGATGCGTGGCAACGCTGCGAGCAGCGGGCCGAGCGCGGCCGACCAGGGCGGCACGTCGATCGTGCACCCGGGACGCAATCCTTCGAGCAGCCCCTGCGGAGACAGTCGGCGAACGGCGCCGGGCGGCAGCGACAGGGCATCCTCGAGAGGCGCCGCCAGCCATCGATCGATCGCCTGGAACCAGGGCTCCAGCCAGCGGCGTTGCACCTTCCTGCCGTCGAACGGCCCGTCCGGCCCGAGCCGTTCGTCGAACCACCGACGCAGGTGGTCGATCCAGCCGATCCACGGCGCCTTCAGTCGCTCGAGGTCCGCCGCGCGCCGGTCGAGTCCGCGTCGCCAGGTCTCGGAGAGCGACGCGGCGGGCTCGCGATCGAAGCCACTTTTCAGGCGACGCAGGTCGCGGACCAGCGCGTCGAGATCCTTCCACACCGACAGCACGCCGGCCAGCGCCTCGCCGCGCAACGGATAGACCTCCTGGCGCCAGTAGTCCCGCGCGGCCTCCACCATCAGTGCCCGCTCGTCGGGCTGCACCTCCTCGTCGAACAGGCAGCCGCTGTCGAACGCGTGCTCGCGCAGCATGCGCTGCACCCAGGCGTCGATGGTGGAGACGGCGGCATCGTCCATGCTTTCGGCCGCCGTCGCGAGCCGCCAGGCCGCGTGCTCGCGCGCCGCACCCGCCGGGTAGGCTGCGACGAGCGCCTGCAGCAGCCGGTCGTCGGCGGCGATGGCCCGCTTGCCGCGGAAGCATGCGGCCGCTTCGACGAGACGCGTGCGGATGCGGTCCGACAGCTCCCGCGTCGCGGCGCGCGTGAACGTCGTGACCAGAATCTCCGCCGGCGACAGCGGGCGTGGATGAGCCGACGCGTCGCCGTGCCCGAGGACGAGGCGCAGGTACAACGCCGCGATGGTCCACGTCTTGCCGGTTCCCGCGCTCGCCTCGATCAGGCGACTGCCCCACAACGGCAGCGTCAACGGCTCGAGCTGTCGCGTCATGCGGGCTGCTCCAGCGGCAGCTCGCGCTGCGTGCCGATCGGGACGTCGGGCGGTGCGTCGATCGGTGGCGGGGTCGGTGCGACCGGCGGCGCGTCGGGCGGCGCGTAGGG
>CAHJXF010000438.1 GCA_903644065.1 Betaproteobacteria bacterium | reverse complement strand
AACCGCCACGCATGCCGCCAGCGCCGCGCCCAGCCACGGCCGGCGTCAGCCTGCGGCCGGCGTCGATCGTGCGGCGCCGGCAGCGTCAGGTAGAACCCGACGAAGCAGTCGAGCGTCCACAGCAGCGCTGCGATGCCGAGTACGGCGCTGCCGACCGCGCCGAGCGCGAGCGACGTGTGCAGGCGATCGACGAAGGCGACGAAGTTGCTGGCGCCCTGCGTGATGTCGCCGCTTCGCCGCTCGCCGAGCACTCGACCGTCATAAGGATCGACGAAGACTTCGTCGTTGCCCGGTTCCCCCGTGGAGCCGGGTGCCGGCGCGATGCCGAAGACCATCGGCGCCTCCGGCCGGGTATCGAGGTTGACCCAGTCGATCGCGGTGTGCGGATAGGCGGCGAGCAAGCGCTCACGCACCGCCAGCGGATCGAGCATGGGCCCGCGCTGCCCGGCCGGCGTCAGCCGATGCAGCCGCGGGTTGATCAGCGCGTCGATCTCGTCCTGGAAAGCGAGCACGCTGCCGGTCGCGCCGCACAGGATCAGGAACGACGCGATGATCAGCCCGACCCAGCGATGCAGCCACACGGCTGCGCGATGCACGCGGCGCGACAGGGTCATCGCACGCGCTCGCTCAGAAGTGGTAGCCCACCGTGGCCTGCAGCGCGCGGGGCGATTGCGGGTAGCGGTTGAAGCCCTGGCCATCGTAGACGATGCGGTTCGCCGCGTTGCGCAGGTTGAGCTGCGCACGGAACGGTCGCGCTTCGTAGAACAGAGCCGCGTCGATGCGCACCAGGCTGCCGAGCGTGATCGGCACGTTGGGCAGCGTCGCCTGGCGATCGGTCGCCGCCACGACGCCGACGCCGACGCTCCACGCTGGCAGGCCGAACGCGCCGAAGCCGACCTTGTTCCACAGGCTGCCCGAGTGGCGCGCCGCGCCGGTCAGGCGGCTGCCGACCGGCAGCACGTTGTCTTCGGCGACGAAGGCGTCGAGATAGGTGTAGGCCGCGACCACCTGCCACCACGGCGCGAGGCGGCCCTGCAGCTCGACCTCGAGGCCGCGACTGCGCTGCAGCCCGGTCGCGACGCTGAAGTCGCCGGTCGGGTCCGTGGGGTCGGTGGTCGCGAGATCGCGGTACTTGAAGTCGAAGGCGCTCACCGTGACGCTGGCGCCGCGCTCGAGCAGTTCCTGCTTGACGCCGATTTCGTACTGCACGCCGCGCGACGCCGGCAGCAGGTCGCCGCTACGGGTGCGCGAGCCGAGGTTGGGCGAGAAGACGCGCGACGCGCTGCCGTACAGCGTCGTGTCCGGCGTCGGCTCGTAGACCAGGCCGAGGCGCGGCGCCGAGCCGGACTCGGTCTGGCGGTTGTCGATGACGCCGGTCTCGACTTCGCCGGACGTGCTCTTGACGCGGTCTCGCCGATAACCGGCGAGCAGCTTCCATTGCGACCCGAATTCGACGAAGTCCTGCACGAACCACGCGTTCGACAGCGACGCGTTGTATTGCGCCGGTCCGTCGGCGACATAGGGACCGAGGACCCGCCCGTCGTAGCGCGTGTCGTAGAAGTCCATCGACGTGGCCGGGGCCTGGAAAAACTGGTTGGGACTGCGATTGCCGCTGCGCTCGATACCGGTCGTGAAACGATGGGCGAACGGCCCGGTGTCGAAGCGGCCGCGCAGGTCGAGTTGCGCGGTCCCCGTCAGCGAGTACGAGTAGACGTACTGCGAGTAGCGCTCGATGGTGCGACCGTCGGGACCGATGATATCGGGATAGTCGAGCGGGTACTGCTCGGTGCGGTTCGACGTGGCGCGGCCGAAGAAGCCGCCGGCGCGCAGGCTCCAGCGCTCGCTCAGGTCCTGCACGATCTCGACGCGCGCGTTGTAGCTGCCGATGTCGGCGTGCGCGTTGCGATCGCAGAAGAACTGCTTGCGGATCGATTCGTGGACGAACGCCTCGTCGAGGTAGACGCCGTCGCAGCGGCCGCCGTAGCGGTTCTCGATGGCCGACAGTTCGAGATCCGCGCGCGTCGTGTCCGACAGGCGCGCGGCGACGATCGGCGTGATGCCGTAGACCGTGTTGATCGCCGAGCCGGGATAGCGCCGGAAGCCTTCGTCGCGTTGCGCCACGATGTTGATGCGGCCGAGCAGCGCGTCGCTGCCGAGCGGTCCGCTGGCGTCGATGGTGGTGCGCGCGTAACCGAAGCGGCCGTAGGTGACGTCGATGTCGGCGAAGGCCCGCGCGGTCGGCCGCTTGGTGACGGTGTTGGCCAGGCCCGTCACCGGGCCGGTCGAGTACAGCACCGACGCCGGCCCTTTCAGGAACTCGATGCGTTCCACCACCGACGGGTCGGTGGCGCCGAGGAAGCCGTCGACCCGGTAGCCGTTCAACGTGTTGCCGCCGCCGTAGGTCGAGAAGCCGCGGATGAAGAACGATTGACCCGACGGCGCGTAGCCGGTGGTCTCGCGCGAGACGCCCGCCACGTAGTCGGCCGTCTCGGTGAGGTTGCGCGTGCCGAGGTCGTCGATGAACTGCTTGGGGACCACCACGACGGACACCGGCTGGTCCTTCAGCGGCACCTCGATGCGCGTCGCGGTGGCGCTGACGTCGGCCTTGTAGCCGTCGACGCGACTGGTCGACGTCTCGTTGCGACCGGTGACGGTTACGCGTTCGAGCGTCTGCGCCGCGGCCGGCGGCGGCTCGCCGATCGGTGCGACGCGCGGCGCGACGAGCGGGGCGGCCTGCACGGCGTAGCTGCCGTCACCGGTCTTCACCGCTCGCAGGCCGTTCGGCGC
>CAHJXF010000437.1 GCA_903644065.1 Betaproteobacteria bacterium | reverse complement strand
CGCACGTCGCGGCGGCGGTCGCGGCGCTTTGCACCGGCGACACGCTGGTGGCCATCGCGGTGGGCATCGATCGCCTGCGCGACGTCAACGACATCCAGGGACATGCCGTCGGCGACGTCGTGATCGAGCGGACGGCCCGGTCCCTCGTCGCGGCGGCCGGCACGGGCGACTTCGTCGCGCGGATCGGCGGCGACGAATTCCTCGTCGTCCTCGAGGACAGACGTGCGGTTCGCAACGAGGCCATTGTGGACGCGCTCGTGCAGCGCCTCGGTGCGCCTCGCGGGGCGGACGCGGACGACGCGGACGACGCGGACGACGCGGACGGGCTTTTGCTGGCCACCAGCATCGGCGTCGCGCACTACGCGTCCCACGACGCCGCCGGACCGCTGCTACAGGCCGATCTCGCGCTTCGCGAAGCCAAGCGTCGCGGCGGTAGCCAGGTGGTCGTGTTCCACCATCAGTTGGCGGTGCAGTTGCGGGCGCGGCGGGAACTCGATGCCGAGATCGACACCGCGCTGGCGAAGAACCAGTTCACGCTGTTCTATCAACCCCAGGTGGCGCTGACGACCGGGCGGATCGTCGGGATGGAAGCACTGCTGCGCTGGCAGCATCCGACGCGGGGCTTGCTGCTGCCAGAAGCCTTCATCGAATCGGCCTTCAGTCGCGGGCTGCACGACGCCATGACCAAGTGGGTGTTGACCCAGGTCTGCGAGCAACTCGCCACATGGCGTCGGGCGGGAGACGTGCCCGAGGTGCCGGTGGCGGTGAACGTCGAAGGGCGCCAGTTCCACGATCGCCGCCTGCCGGCGCTGGTGGCGTCGGCCTTGCTGAAGAGCGGGCTGCCCGCGCGGCTCCTGCTGCTGGAGGTCAAGGCCCAGAGCCTGGCGGTCGGCGACGCCGGCCTCGAGCGCGTCGTTCGCGAATTGTCGCGGCTGGGCGTGCGCGTGGCGGTCAGCGACTTCAGCGTGGGACACGCCTCGTTCCGCACGCTTCGGCAGCTGGAGGTCTCGCAGATCAAGATCGACAGCGGCTTCGTCGGCGGTCTGCCGCAGGATGCGGAAAGCTCCCTCGTCGTCGCCTCGTTCGTCGAGCTGGCGCATAGCCTGCACTATCAGGTCGTCGCCGAGGGGGTGGAGACGTCGGCGCAATTCGAGCATCTGCGGGAAATCGGCTGCGAGACGGGCCAGGGCTTCCATTTCGGCGCGCCGGTGCCGGCGGCCGAGATCCGGACCTTGCTCGTCGCGAAGCGTCCAGTGCCGCTGCGTTGAGGTCGTTTCCCGCGACTTATTTTCTACGGACCGCTGCATGTACGAAAACATCGTCGTCGACCTTCGCGGGGCCGTCGGTCTCGTGACGCTGGCCCGCCCCAAGCAGCTCAACGCGCTGAACGATGCGTTGATGGATGAACTGGGCGGCGCCTTGCACGCGCTGGATGCCGATCCCGCCATCGGCTGCATCGTGCTGACCGGAGGCGACAAGGTCTTCGCGGCAGGAGCCGACATCGCAGCCATGGCCAGCTGGACGTACATGGATGTCTACAAGTCCGACTACATCACGCGCAACTGGGAGGCGCTAAGGCGCGTTCGCAAGCCGGTCATCGCGGCGGTGGCCGGCTATGCGCTCGGCGGCGGCTGCGAGCTCGCGATGATGTGCGACATCATCATCGCCGCGGACGACGCGAAGTTCGGCCAGCCGGAAGTGAGGCTCGGCATCATCCCGGGCGCCGGCGGCACCCAGCGTCTACCTCGCGCCGTCGGCAAGGCCAAGGCCATGGACCTGTGCCTCACCGCCCGCATGATGGACGCCGCCGAGGCGGAGCGGGCGGGCCTGGTCTCGCGCGTGGTGGCGCCGCATCGCTTGTTGGGCGAGGCCATCGAGGCCGCCGAGCGAATCGCGTCCTTCTCGCAGCCGGTGACCATGATGATCAAGGAGTCGGTCAACCGTGCCTACGAGTCGTCGCTGTCCGAGGGGATCCTGTTCGAGCGTCGCCTGTTCCATGCCACGTTCGCCACCGAGGACCAAAAGGAGGGCATGGCGGCATTTAGTGCCAAGCGACGCGCACTTTTCAAAAATTCCTGATATAGTGGCAACCCGCTGCAGACAATGAGTCGCAGCCAGCAAGGCGGTGTCGATGGGCGAGGCGATGTAGTTTTCCGCTCCTTCGGCTTGACAGGCAGAATTCAGCTGGTCATAATCGCGGTCTTTGCTGCACGAAACGTACCACGGTGTCAACGTGACGTTTCGGCACCCGATCTTTAAAAATCAACAGCCGATAAGTGTGGGCACTTGGTGATCGAAGTGCTGCGTCCTCGGGCCATCGCAAGATGATCCGTCGCGCACTACTAAAAGCATCAAATGCTCGCAAAATGAATGTAGGTAAACACAACCTAGATTCTTTGAGTGAGTGACCGGTTCGAGAGAACCAAAACAGTGATTAAACTGAAGAGTTTGATCCTGGCTCAGATTGAACGCTGGCGGCATGCCTTACACATGCAAGTCGAACGGTAACGCGGGGGCAACCCTGGCGACGAGTGGCGAACGGGTGAGTAATACATCGGAACGTACCCAGTAGTGGGGGATAGCTCGGCGAAAGCCGGATTAATACCGCATACGACCTACGGGTGAAAGCGGGGGATCGCAAGACCTCGCGCTATTGGAGCGGCCGATGTCGGATTAGCTTGTTGGTGAGGTAAAGGCTCACCAAGGCGACGATCCGTAGCTGGTCTGAGAGGACGACCAGCCACACTGGGACTGAGACACGGCCCAGACTCCTACGGGAGGCAGCAGTGGGG
>CAHJXF010000436.1 GCA_903644065.1 Betaproteobacteria bacterium | reverse complement strand
CCCCGAAGCTCGGTGCGCCGTTGCGGAAGGCTGTCGGCCAGGGCGCGGCGCTGGTGCCGTCGGCCAAGAAGCGCGGCGGCCTCGGCACCGCGATCGACGTGCCGATCGGCCACAAGGACGCGGCGTTCGTGCGCAGCCACTTCGACGCGATGGAAGCGCGGGTGTCCGACGCGCCGCGTGCCGACGAGATCGTGGTCGCGGTGGTGGTGACGGACAGCGGGCGGCCGCTGGCCCGGGTAGGGGGGTTGGGCGTCGGGGAGGTGGTGGGGAAGGATGGGTTGCGGTGAGGGCGTTGCCGGTCCGTCTCGCCGGCGACGCCGATGCCACGTCGACTTCGGGGGCGTCGCAGTCAAACGCCTCGCCGCCGGCAAACGGTTTTCATCTCGCGAGCCGTTCGCCATGATTGATTGGATCCCGGCTTCCGCCGGGACGACACATTGATTTCGACTCAGGGAGCTGTGATGCAAGCGTTCAACCGAATCAAGCGCAGCACGATCGTCTTCGGCCTCGCGGTCGCCGCGGCGATGGCCGGCTCCGCCGCCCACGCGCAGGGCGTGATCCGCATCGGCGAGGTCAACAGCTACAAGGCCCAGCCCGCGTTCCTCGAGCCGTACAAGAAGGGCATGGACCTCGCGGTCGACGAGGTCAACGCGGCCGGCGGCATCGACGGCAGGAAGCTCGAGCTGATCACGCGCGACGACAACGCGAGTCCCGGCGACGCCGTGCGCGTGGCCGAGGAACTGATCTCGCGCGAGAACGTCGCCGTGCTGTCCGGCGCGTTCCTGTCCAATACCGGCCTCGCGCTAACCGACTTCGCCAAGCAGAAGAAGATCGTCTACATCGCCGGCGAGCCGCTGACCGACAAGATCATCTGGGGCAGCGGCAACAAGTACACGTTCCGCCTGCGGCCCGGCACTTACATGCAGGCCGCGATGCTGGTCCCCGAAGCGGTCAAGCTGAAGAAGAAGCGCTGGGCGCTGGTGTATCCCAACTACGAGTACGGCCAATCCGCGGTCGCCGCGTTCAAGGAGCTCTTGAAGGCCGCGCAGCCCGACGTCGAGTTCGTCGCCGAGCAGGCGCCGCCGCTCGGCAAGCTCGACGCGGGCAGCGTGGTGCAGGCACTGTCCGACGCGAAGCCCGACGCCATCTTCAACGTGCTGTTCGGCGCCGACCTGTCGAAGTTCGTCCGCGAAGGCAACACGCGCGGCCTGTTCCAGAGCCGCGAAGTGGTGAGCGTGCTGACCGGCGAGCCCGAGTACCTCGACCCGCTGAAGGACGAGACGCCCAATGGCTGGATCGTCACCGGCTATCCGTGGTACGGCGTGCAGACGCCCGAACACAAGGCGTTCTTCCTCGCTTATCACGCGAAGTACAACGACTACCCGCGGCTAGGATCGGTGGTGGGCTACACGATGATCAAGTCGATCGCGACGGGATTGAGAAAGGCCAGGAGCACGGAGTCCGACAAGCTGGCGGCGGCGTTCTCGGGGCTGGTCGTGGAGTCGCCGTTCGGCAAGATCACCTACCGGTCTCAGGACCACCAGTCGACGATGGGCGCGTTCGTCGGCAAGACCAAGAACGAGGGCGGCAAGGGCGTGATGGTCGACTACACCTACTTCGACGGCGCGAAGTACCTGCCGAAGGACGCGGAGGTGAAGACGTTGCGGGCCGCGGATTGAAGTCGCGCCTCCGAGATGTTCGAAGAGGACCCCGGTGGAACCGCGCGTGCCGGCGATCACCGGGGTGCCTCCGAGGCGATCGAGCTCGGTGATGGTCGGCGCTCCCATGGCATGGCTCGATCGCGATGACCGTTCCGCGGTGTAACGGCGGGACAGGGCATGTCATCGGCCGATCGGAGGTTGCGATGACGCGCGCGCCGCAGCCATGACTCTCTCCGGCTTCCTCGTCCAGCTCCTGAACGGTCTGTCCGGCGCGTCGTCGCTGTTCCTCGTCGGCGCCGGGCTGTCGCTGATCTTCGGCGTGACGCGCATCGTCAACTTCGCGCACGGCTCGTTCTACATGCTGGGCATCTACGTCGCCTATACGCTGACCGAGCGGACCGGCGGAGGCGCGTGGTTCTGGCCGTGCCTGCTGCTCGCGTCGCTCGCGGTCGGCGCGATCGGCGGGCTGGTCGAGACGCTGGTGCTGCGGCGCGTGTATCGCGCGCCGGAACTCTTCCAGCTGCTCGCCACGTTCGCGCTGCTGCTCGTCATCCGCGACGCCACGCTGTGGCTGTGGGGCCCCGAGGACCTGCTCGGGCCGCGCGCACCGGGCTTCAGCGGCGCGATCGACATCCTGGGCCGCCGTTTCCCCACCTACGACCTGTTTCTCATCGTCGTCGGCCCGGTCGTGCTCGGCCTGCTGTGGCTGCTGCTGACGAAAACGCGCTGGGGCACGCTGGTGCGTGCCGCCACGCAGGACCGCGAGATGGTGGGCGCGCTTGGCGTCGACCAGGCCTGGCTGTTCACCGCGGTCTTCGCACTCGGCACCATGCTGGCGGGCCTGGGCGGTGCGCTGCAGCTGCCGCGCGAGCCGGCCAACCTCGGCCTCGACCTGTCGACGGTGGGCGACGCGTTCGTCGTGGTCGTCGTCGGCGGGCTCGGCTCGATCCCGGGCGCCTACGTCGCGGCGCTGCTGATCGCCGAGGTCAAGGCGATCTGCGTCGGCATCGGCAGCGTCGACGTGTTCGGCGTCGCGTTCTCGTTCACCAAGCTGACGCTGGTCGTCGAGTTCATCGTGATGGCCGTCGTGCTGGTCGTGCGGCCATGGGGACTGCTCGGGCGCGCCCAGGCGACCGTGCGCAGCGCG
>CAHJXF010000435.1 GCA_903644065.1 Betaproteobacteria bacterium | reverse complement strand
CGCCCGGCTCCGCCTCTGCGGCGCCGCCGGCCACCGGCTCCGCCCTGTTGCCGGCCGCTGCACCCGCTTCTGCCGCGTCCGCTTCCGCGGCGTCCGCTTCCGCCGCCCCCGTTTCCGCCGCGTCTGCTTCCGCCACGCCCGCTTCTGCGGCGTCCGCTCCCCCCGCGTCCGCACCCACCGCGCCCGCTTCTGCAGCGCTTTCGGTCTCGTCGCCGTACTCGGTCTCGAAGGCCTCGGCTTCGAGGCCGTTCTCGGCCAGCCAGCGGACCATCGTCGGCACCTGGCCGTGCGTCACGATGACGCGCTCCGCGCCGCTCGCGGCGATGGCGGCGTGCAGGCCCGGCCAGTCGGCGTGATCGGACAGCACGAAGCCGCGGTCGACGCCGCGCCGGCGTCGTGCCCCGCGCAACAGCATCCACCCCGACGCGAAGCCGTCGCCGTATTCGCCGAAACGTCGCATCCACGTCGAACCGGCGGCGGAGGGCGGCGCCAGCACCAGCCCGCGTCGGAAGTCGGCCTTGTCGGTCACGGTCGAGACCGGCGTGGTTCGCGGCAGCGCCACGCCGGCCTCGCGATAGGCGCGGTTGAGCGGCTCGACGGCGCCGTGGCAGAAGATCGGGCCGATGCTCGCGTCGACGCCGGCCAGCACGCGTTGCGCCTTGCCGAACGCGTAGCAGAACAGGACCGAGGCCCGGCCGCTGTCGGCGTTGGCGCGCCACCAGGCGTCGATGCCGGCGAACAGCGCGCGCTGCGGCTCCCAGCGATAGATCGGCAGGCCGAAGGTCGACTCCGTGATGAAGACGTCGCAGCGCACCGGTTCGAACGGCGGGCAGGTCGGGTCGACATCCGGCCCGTGCATGAACTTGTAGTCGCCCGACGCGACCCACACGCGACCGCCGTGCTCGAGCCGTACCTGCGCCGAGCCGAGCACGTGGCCGGCCGGATGCAGCGACACGCGCACGCCGTGGTGCACGATGGTCTCGCCGTACGCGAGCGGCTGCAGGTCGATCGGCCCGAGGCGCGTGCGCAGCACGCCTTCCCCCGGCGCCGACGCGAGGTAGTGGCCGTGGCCCGTGCGCGCGTGGTCGGCATGCGCGTGCGTGACGATCGCGCGATCGACGGGGCGCCACGGGTCGATGTAGAAGTCGCCGGGCGGGCAGTAGAGGCCCTGGGGTCGCAGCACGACGAGATCGTCGCCGCGCTCGCGACGGACGGCGGTCCGCGAATCGCCTGCCTCGCCGATCATCGGCATCTCCCGGCGGCGTCTGCGGTGTCGACCGCGCCCGTCGGCCGAGCACGACGTCGCTTCGCGTCATGGCGGGTCCCCATCGCGCGTCGCCGCTGCCGATCGTGACTCAAGCGCGTGCTCCGATCGCTCTCAGTACTGACCGGTCACGCCGGTCAGCGACACGGCGAGGCGCAGCACGCCGTACGAGATCGCGTTGGTGGCGCGACCCCACCAGCCGGTCTCGAGCAGACGTTCCGCGTGAACCGGCTCGGACTCGTGTTCGATGGCGCGCTCGACCTGGTCGCGCAACAGCCCGGCGAAGGTCGCGTCGCGGACCACGAGGTTCGCTTCGCGCGCCAGCAGCAGGCTGAAGGGATCGATGTTCGACGAACCGACGGTGGCCCAGTGGTCGTCGACGATGCCGACCTTCGCATGCAGGAAGCTCGCGGTGTACTCGTGGATCTCGATGCCGGCGGCGAGCAGCTCGGCATACAGCGTCTGGCTCGCGTAGTGCTGCACCGGATACTCGGGCCGACCCTGCAGCAGCAGGCGGACGCGCACGCCGCGCCGGGCGGCGGCCACCAGATGCTTGCGAAAGCGCCGGCCCGGGAAGTAGTACGCGTTGCACAGGAGCACCTCGTGCCGGGCGATCTTGATGGCGGCCAGGTACGCACGTTCGATGCTGCGTCGATTGGCCACGTTGTCGCGGGTCACGAACGCGACGCGGACGTCGCCGCCGCCCGCGTCGGAGCGTGCCCAGTCGCGGCGCTTGAACCAGGTCTCGACGGCCTCTTCGAGCTGCTGCGCGCTACCGGCCAGGTGGGGCAGATCGAGACGCAGCCACTGGTTCAGCATGTAGGCGGAGATCGGGCCGACGATCGGGCCCTCGACGCGGGCGGCGAAGTCGAAGCGCGGCGCCTCGAGCGGTCCGTGGTTGGGATCGTTGAGGTCGTCGAGGATGTTGATGCCGCCGCAGAAAGCCACCTTGCGATCGACCATCGCCAGCTTGCGATGCAGGCGGCGCAGGCGCTTTCGCGAGAACCACGCGAGCCCGCTCCGCCACGAATAGTGTTCCGGGCGGAACACCACGTACTCCACGCCGGCCGCGTCGAAGCGCTCGCGGATGTCGAGGCCGAGGTTGGCCGAGCCGAAGCCGTCGACCGTCACGTGCACCTTGACGCCGCGTCCCGCCGCCCTGACCAGGACCTCGGTGATGCGCCGGCCCGTGTCGTCGTCGTGATAGATGTAGGTCTCGAGGTAGATCTCGTCGCGCGCGGCGTCGAACGCCTCGATCAATGCGGCGAAGAATTCGGTGCCGCCGATCAGCAGCCGGACCCGATTGCCCGTCTGGAAATTCACGAGGGCTTCATGCGGCGTCGAGCACCAGTTCGGTCACGATCGGCGCGTGGTCGGACAGCTTCCGCCACGTCGGCCCCGACAGCACTTGCGCGGAGGCGATGCGAAAGCCGCGGACGTAGACGCGGTCGAGGCGCAGCAACGGAAAGGCCGCCGGGAAGGTCCGTGCCGGTGCCGGCAGCCGACGCCCGGTCGCCGCGGCGGGCGGCGTCGCGACGGGTGCGTCGAGCC
>CAHJXF010000434.1 GCA_903644065.1 Betaproteobacteria bacterium | reverse complement strand
TCGCCGCGCCGGCCAGCGCGCCGGCACCGGCACCGGCGGCGGTATCGCCGCCGCGGCTGCCGGTCGTGAAGTTGGACGTGTCGGCGCAGCCCTGCAGGGCGATCGACGCGGCGACGGCAACGATCGTGACGGACAGGGCGGCCTTGCGGGCTCGAGCCTGGATGCGATTCATGCGGTTCTCCTTGACGACGTTCTGTGGTGCCGGGGCGTCTCGCCGGACGGCATCGCGCGGATGCCGGATGGGTCGCGGACGGCGACGACGTGGAGCGACAACGCGCGAGCCGCCGTCGCGGACGACAGCCGCGGACGACAGCCGCGGACGACAGCCGCGGACGACAGCCGCGCAGATCGCGCGGCCCTGACTACAGCCCCGGCATCATGCCCTTCATGCCGCGCAGCATCTTGGCCATGCCGCCCTTCTGCAGGGTCTTCATCATCCCCTGCATCTGATCGAACTGCTTCAGCAGCCGGTTGACCTCCTGCACGGGAACGCCGGCGCCGACCGCGATGCGGCGCTTGCGGCTCGCCTTGATCAGTTCCGGCTTGGCGCGCTCGCCGGGCGTCATCGAATTGATGATGCCCTCCATGCGCTTGACCTCGCGTTCGGCCTTGCCCATGTCGGTCTTGCCGGCCGCGGCCTGGAACTGGGCGGGCAGCTTGTCGAGCAGGCCGCCCAGGCCGCCCATCTTGTTCATCTGCTGCAGCTGCGACTTGAAGTCCTCGAGATCGAATCGCGCGCCCGACTTGACCTTCTTCGCGAGCTTCTGCGCCTCCTCCATGTCGACGCCGCGCTGCGCCTCCTCGACCAGCGCGACGATGTCGCCCATGCCGAGGATGCGGCTCGCCATGCGGTCCGCATGGAACACCTCGAGCGCGCCGAGCTTCTCGCCGACGCCGACGAACTTGATCGGCTTGCCGGTGACGTGGCGCACCGACAGCGCCGCGCCGCCGCGCGAATCGCCGTCGAGCTTGGTCAGCACGATTCCGGTCAGCGGCAGCGCCTCGCCGAACGCGCGAGCCGTGTTGATCGCGTCCTGGCCGGCCATCGCGTCGACCACGAACAGCGTCTCGGCCGGCGCCAGGCGGGCATGCAGCGCCTTGATCTCGTCCATCATCGCCTCGTCGATCGCGAGACGGCCAGCGGTGTCGACGATCAGCACGTCGTGGTAGTGCTTGCGGGCCCAGTCGACGGCCGCCGCGACGATGGCCACCGGCTGGTCGGTCGCGGCCGACGGGAAGAAGTCGATGCCGACCTGGAGCGCGACGCTCTTCAGCTGTTCGATGGCCGCCGGACGATAGACGTCGGCGGAGACCACCAGCACCTTTTTCTTCTGCTGCTCCTTCAGGTGGCGGCCCAGCTTGGCGACCGTGGTCGTCTTGCCGGCGCCCTGCAGGCCGGCCATCAGGATGATCGCGGGCGGTGCCACCGCCAGCCTGAGCGCCGACGCGTCGGGCCCGAGGTCGCCGCCGATGATGGCGGTCAGTTCCCTCTGCACCACGCCGACCAGCGCCTGGCCCGGCGACAGGCTGCCGACCACGTCGGCGCCGAGCGCCCGCTCGCGCACCCGCGCGATGAACTCGCGGACCACCGGCAGCGCGACATCGGCCTCGAGCAGCGCCACGCGCACCTCGCGCAGCATCTCCTGCGTGTTGGCTTCGGTCAGGCGGGCCTCGCCGCGCATCGTCTTGACGACGCGCGCGAGGCGCTGGGAAAGATTTTCGAGCATGAAGGCGGGTGTTCCGACGGGCGATGGCGAACGATCGAGCGGGGCGGGTCGCGACAGGCGTTCGGCTAAACTCGACCGATGACGATTTTACTCCACGCCCTCGTCGTCGCCGGGTACCTGGCGGTGGCGCTCGTCGTCTGGCGCGGCGCCTCGCGGACCGCGGTCGCGCGTCGCACCGAGCCGCTCGCGCCGCATCGCCTGAGCCGTGCGTCGCGGGTCGCGATCGTCGCGGTGTGGATGCTGCATGCCGGGTTGCTGCGCGACGCCGCGCTGGTCGACGGGGTCTGGCGTTTCGGCTTCGCGCTCGCGCTGTCGGCGACCATGTGGCTCGCCGTCGCGCTGTTCTGGTTCGAGAGCTTCGTCGTGCCGCTGGTCAGCGTGTGGCTCGTCATCCTGCCGCTCGCGGCGCTCTGCGCGCTGTTGCCGCTGGTGGTGCCCGGCAGCGTCGAGCTGGGTCGCCTGAGCGGTGCCGACGGGGCCGGCTACAGCCGCTGGCTGCCGGTGCACCTGGTCGTGGCCTTGTCGGCCTACGGCCTGCTGACCATCGCCGCGGTGCACGCGCTGTTCATGGCGGCGCTCGATCGCTGGCTGCATCGCACCCGCGGCAGCGCGTGGCCCGGCGACGATGTCGCGACCGGCGACGGACGCGGCGCGAGCCTGGAGCGCACCATGCTGGGCCCGTTGCCGCCGCTGCTGACGATGGAACGCATCCTGTTCCGGCTGATCGGCGCGGGCTTCGCGTTGCTGACGCTGACGGTGCTGAGCGGCGTGGTGTTCTCCGAGGCGCTGTTCGGCAAGCCGATCCGCTTCGATCACAAGACCATTTTCACGCTGATCGCGTGGGCCACGTTCGCGGCGTTGCTGGTGGGTCGGGTGGCGCGCGGCTGGCGTGGTCGTCTCGCGCTGTCGTGGACGCTCGGCGGCTTCGCGATGCTGTTCCTCGCGTACGCCGGCAGCCGCTTCGTCCTCGAAGTCGTCCTGCACCGCGTCTGACCGGGTTCCGACCATGGGTCGTCTCCTCTTCTTCGTCTTCCTCGCCTTTCTGGTATGGCTCGCCGTGCGGGTGCTGGGCGGCGCACGCCGACGCGACGACGATCGCCCGGCGGAGCC
>CAHJXF010000433.1 GCA_903644065.1 Betaproteobacteria bacterium | reverse complement strand
GTGGTCGCACCGCCCGCGACGAGCGTCAGCGGCACGGCCCATCGGGCGGTCGCGGCGGTCGTGCCGGTGGCGACGATGGCGAGCAGCCCGCCCAGCACGACGACCCAGGTCGCGGCGACGAGCGGCCCGCTCGCCGTCGTGCCGGTGGCGAGCGGCCTAGCCTTCGCGTGCTCCGCGTCGCCGGCGTAGGGCAGCCACCACGTGATCACGACCGGCGCCGCACGCGAGATCGCGTGCGACCACACCAGCGCCGCCATCGCCGACGGCAGCTCGGTCGCGAGCGCGGCGACCGTGAACGTCTTCGTCGTCAGCGCCATGACCAGCGCGACCGCGCCGTAGCTGCCGATGCGCGAGTCCTTCATGATCGCCAGCGCGCGTTCGCGATCGACCGCGCCGCCGAGCGCGTCGCAGGTGTCGGCCAGGCCGTCCTCGTGGAACGCGCCGGTCAGCCACAGGGTCGAGATCAGGCTGAGCGCCGACGCGACCAACGGCGGCCACCAGTGCATCGCGACCCACAGCACCGCAGCGGCCCACGCCCCGACCACCGCGCCGACCAGCGGGAAGTGCCGCACGCTGCCGCGCAGCCAGGCCGGGTCGAAGCCGATGCGGGCGGGGATCGGGATCCGCGTCAGCAGTTGCAGACCGACCAGGAACAGCCGCATCTCGTGCAGGAGCAAGCGCGGCGACGTACGCCGCCGCTCGCTCCGCGTCTGGCCCGGCGGCTCGATCCGAGCGCCGTCCTGCGACCCGCCATGCGATCCGGAGCGGGCTTCGCGTTGCGACCCGACCTGCGACCCGGCCCGCGGTCCGTCTCGCGGCTCGTTCGTCACGTCGCGTCCGCTCGACTGACGCCGGCGGATTCGAAGCTCGCCATGTCGTTGAGCAGCGCGGTGGCCGAGCACAGCAGCGGCCATGCCAGCGCCGCGCCCGATCCCTCGCCGAGCCGCAGGCCGAGGTCGAGCAGCGGAACGGCGCCGAGCGCATCGAGCAGCGCCGCGTGGCCCGCCTCGTCGGAGCGATGCGCGAACACGCAACGCGATAGCACCTGCGGCTGCATGCGTGCCGCGACCAGCACCGCGCTGGTCACGATGAAGCCGTCGACGACGATCACGCGCCGTTCCAGCGCCGCCTGCAGCACCGCGCCGCACAGCATCGCGATCTCGAAGCCGCCGAACGCGGCGAGCACCGCGAGCGGGTCGTCGACGCCGTCGTGGACCGCGAGGACGCGCGCCAGCACGTCGAGCTTGCGGGCGAGGCCCGCATCGTCGATGCCGGTGCCGCGACCCACGCACTGCGCGATCGGGCGCCGCATCAGGCGTGCGGCGATCAGCGCGGCGGCGGAGGTGTTGCCGATGCCCATCTCGCCCGGCAGCAACGCGTTGCCCGGCAACGCCGCGACGACGTCGCGCCCCGCCGCGATCGCCTCGACGCACTGCGCCGCGGTCATCGCCGGCCCGAGCGATGCGTCCCGGGTGCCGCGGGCGATCTTGCGTCGCAACAGGCCGGGACGCGCCGCGAAATCGTGGGCCACGCCGGCGTCGACGATGGTCAGCGCCAGGCCGGGCTGTCGCGCCAGCACGCTGACCGCGGCGCCTCCGGCGAGGAAGTTCTCGACCATCTGCCACGTGACGTCGCTGGGGTAGGCCGACACGCCGCGCGCGGCCAGTCCGTGGTCGCCCGCGAACACCACCAGCTGCGGCTCGACCAGCCGCGGCGCCTCGCTGCCGAGGATGCAGCCGATACGCACTGCGAGAGTTTCCAGCCGGCCGAGCGACCCGAGCGGCTTGGTCTTGGCGTCGATATGCCGCTGCAGGACGCGCAGGAGGTCGGCCTCGTCGAGGGCCGGGATGGCGGGCAGGGCGGGCAGGGCGGAATGGTTCATGTCAGTCGTCCCGGCAGATGGATCGGCGCGTGGATCGCGTCGGTTGGTCGCGCGGACAGCCGCATCGAGCCGGGCCTGCCGGACGACACGGTGTCGCGGACCGCGAGCCCGTGCGCACGCAGCACACCGTCGCGGGCCCGCACGGGTCCCGCGACGTGGCGACGTGGCGACGTGGCTGCGCGACGGACGCGACGGACGCGACGGACGCGACGACCGACCGCATCGGGCCTCGATCCCGCGCTGGGCCGAAGCCGTCGCCAGCCCCTTCGACCGGCATGCCGGGCGATTCGAACACGCGATGCTCGCCGAAGCGGACCGACGGCACCATGAACTGGTGGATCCTCACCGGCTGGCCGCGGCCGTGGGCGGGCAGTGCGAGCCCGAACGCCGCCGTGCGCTTGCCTTTCCCCGGACCGATGTGGACCAGCGCCGGGCCGCGGCGCTCGCCGGCGGGCTTCGGCCCGGCGCGGCCCACCGGGGTTGCTTCGATCTCCATCAGCGCGCCTCGCGTGTCGCGACGATGTCGGCTTCGATCGGGTCCGGCGCGTCGTCGAGGTCGGGCAGCACGATCGGTCGGCCGCGATCCGTCTCGATCCGCACCGCGCCGTCGAACACGTCGACCAGCGCCACGTGCAGTGCCGCCTCGTCGTAGGCCGCGTCGGCCCGCACCCGGCCCTGCGCCATCACCAGCACGCGATCCGCCCGCAACGCGAGAGCCAGGTCGTGCAGCACGGTGACGATGGTGCGGGTGCGCGCGAGCCGCCGCACGAGCCGCACCAGCGCGACCTGATGCGACGGGTCGAGATGGGTGGTCGGCTCGTCGAGCAGCAGCGTCGGGGCTTCAGTGGCGAGCGCGCGGCCGAGCAGCACGCGCTGCCGCTCGCCGCCCGACAGCTGCGTCATCGGTCGGTGCGACCAAGCCGTGCACCCGGTCGCGGTCATCGCCCGGTCGACGGCCGCCGCGTCGAGCGCGC
>CAHJXF010000432.1 GCA_903644065.1 Betaproteobacteria bacterium | reverse complement strand
GACGCGTCCACGGCGGCGATCGTGTCGCCGTCGCTGTTGGCCTGGTTCGCCGTCTTGGTCCCGAGCGTCGGCGCCTGGTTCTTGGAATCGATCGTGAAGCCCTGCGTCGCGCTGCCGCCGAGCCCGTCGGAGGCGGTGACCACCACGCTGTACTTGCCGTCGAGCGTCGCGCCGGACCCGGTCTTGCTCGGCGCGTTGGTCGAGGCGTCGTGGTCGATCGTGCCGGTGATCTGCCCCGTCGTGGCGTTGATCGTGAGCCCGGCCGGCAGCCCGGTGGCGCTGTAGGTCAGCGCGTTGCCGTTGCTGTCGGTGAAGCCCTGCGAGGTGGCGATCGAGATCCCGCTCTGGCCGTCGTTGTAGGTCTGGTTGGCCAGCGTGCCGCTCTTGGCCGGCGGCACGTCGCTGACCGTCCAGGTGAAGGTCTCGGGCGTGGCCGCGCCCTTGTCGTCGGTCGCCGTGACGGTCACGGAGTAGGTGCCGGGCTGCGCGTTCTTGGCCACCGTGCCGGTGATCAGGCCGGCCGACGAGATCGCCAGGCCCGGCGGCAGGCCCGTGGCCGTGTAGGTCAGCGGGTCGCCGTTGAAGTCGGTGAACGCCTTGGACGCGTCCACGGCGGCGATCGTGTCGCCGTCGCTGTTGGCCTGGTTCGCCGTCTTGGTCCCGAGCGTCGGCGCCTGATTGGTCGAGTCGATGGTGAAGGTCTGCGCCGAGGAATTGTTGGCGCTGTTGGTGGCGGTCACCGTGACGGAATAGGTCCCGTCGAGCGTCGCGCCGGAGCCCGTTTTCGTCGGCGCGCTCTTGGAGGCGTCGTGATCGATCGTGCCGCTGATGATGCCGGTCGAGGCGTCGATCGAGAGCCCGGCAGGCAGGCCGCTCGCCGAATAGGTCGTGGAGAGGCCCGATGGATTTGAGAACGCCTGCGACGTCGCGATCGAGACGCCGGACTGCCCGTCCGTGTAGGTTTTGTTGGGCAGCGTGCCGTTCTGCGCCACCGCCGTGTCGGCGGAGAAGATGAGGTCGATGCGGTCCCCGCCGTTGACCGATCCGGCCGCTTTCGCCCAGTTGAAGGTCAAAGTGGAATAGCTGCCGTTGACCTGGACCGCGCCGGCCGACGTACCCTTGGTCGGGTCGGAATTGGAATCCGTGGAGAAGCCGGTGGCGGTGGCCGTGTTCACCGTCTCGTAGACATCCGTGGAGCTGACGTTGAAGGCCGAAGAGCTTCCGCTCAGGCGCGTCAGCGTGGCGCCGCTCGTGGCGATCGTCAGGTCGGACGAGTTCGAGACGGCCGTGCCGGCCGTGCTGGTCCCGGTGCCGCCGATGCGGTCGATGTCGATGATCGGGTTGAGGACGGTGATGGCCGCGCCCGTCTTGGCGTCGTAATAGGCGATCGTGATCGTGGCGCTGTTCGCACCGTCCGTCGCGCCCTTGGTGGTCGCGCCACCGAACTGCAGGGTCGCTTCCAAGGCGGCGGCGCCGTTGGCGTTCGTCGGGTAGGTGCCGGCCGGCGCGGTGGTGTCGAAGGTGGCGTTGGTCGTCGTGATCGTGGTCGAGTTGGCCGAGTTGCTCGCGTTCGGCGTGATCGTGACGACGATCTTCACCGAGCCGTCGGCCGTGGTGGCCGTGGCGACGGTCGCGTTGTTCGTCGCCGTGCCCGACGTGCCGGTCGTCATGGTGAAGGCGCCGCTGTTCTGCGCGGCGAGTAGGCCGTGGTAATCGTCGGCGATGCGGATGCTGAGCACGTCGGGCGCGGTGATCGCGCCGACCTGGTCCTCGAGCACGAAGTCGCCGCCTTCGGCGGTGCCGCCGGTGAGGTTCGTCGATGCCGCGACGGCCGCCCCGGTGAGCTGCGACAGGAGATGGGCGGCATCGTCGCCGGCGGTGCCCGCGGCGAAGTCGCAGCCG
The DNA here is from genome assembly GCA_903644065.1 of Betaproteobacteria bacterium. Taxonomy (GTDB): domain Bacteria; phylum Pseudomonadota; class Gammaproteobacteria; order Burkholderiales; family Burkholderiaceae_D; genus CAHJXF01. Next base: position 985 of record CAHJXF010000432.1, on the reverse strand, counting down.
TAGACCAGGATGTTGGCGCCGGGTGAGAGCGCCCCCTTGATCGTCGCGAGGTCGCCGGCGTAGCGGCCCTGCATGGAGGCGGCGTCCAGCGTCGCCGTGCCGAGATCGAGCTGCCCCTCGCTGCCGTGCGAGAAGATGTAGACGTCCTGCACGCCCTTGTGGGCGGCAAGGTAGGACGCGATCGCGTCGACGCCGTCCACGCTGGAATCGAGCAGCACGATCTGCGCGGAATGATCGACGTCCTTGATCAGGGTGGCGACGTCGGGAACGTCGGATTCGATGAACACCACGCTCTTCGGCGCCGCAGAGCGCGCCGGCGCGCGAAAGTCGCCGGCACCGAGATCGAGGCCGCGAAGGGCGCGGGTCGTGCCAGCCGCGTCCCCCCGGGCGAGGCCGGGCTCCGCCGACGTGTCGCAATGCGCGGCAGCCGTCTCGCGGGCTGCATCGGCGAACGCGTGCGAAGCGTAATCCGTCGTGGCACCCGTGCGGATCGCCTTGGCCGCCGTCGCGGCCGCGGCACCGTCGAAGGCGATGCGCTTCTCCAGCGCGACGATCGGTGACGATCCGCCGAGACGCGTCGACGGGGTCGAAGGACGTTTGCGCATGGTGCGGTTTCGCTTGGAATTCGCTGTCGAGACTAGGAAAGGATGGTCAAGGAAGCCTTAACCTTCACGTCGCGCGCGCCTCAGAAGCCGCTCTCGCGCACAAGCACGCGAGCGACCTGGCGAAGCATTCCGCCGATGACGCTCTCGCGCGCTCCGGCGATGCGCACCGCGCCGCGCGTCACGGTGCGCGGCGCGCCGACCTCCGCCGAGAAGCGGATCGGGAAGACCGCGTAATCGGGAGCTGCGCCGTGGTCGGGCATCGGACGCGCCGCGATCGGGCCGCCATCGAGCGACGACAGCGTCGCGATGTCGAGCTTGGGCGAGGCCGCGTAGCCGACGTCCGCCACGCGCACCGTCGCCGGCGCGTAGAAGTAGGAGTC
>CAHJXF010000431.1 GCA_903644065.1 Betaproteobacteria bacterium | reverse complement strand
CCGGCCGGCATCAGCTCGGGCCGCTCGCGGTCGCACGGCGCGAAGCGCGCCGCGCAGCGCGGATGGAACGCGCAGACCGGCGGAATGGCGTTGAGCCGCGGCATCGCGCCGTCGATCTGCGCCAGGTGCTCGACCTCGTGGCGCATCGACGGGATCGCGCCCATCAAGCCGACGGTATACGGGTGCTGCGGTCGATGGATGACGTCCTCGACGCGGCCGATCTCGACGATGCGGCCCGCGTACATCACGGCCACCCGATCGGCGGTCTCGGCGATCACGCCCATGTCGTGCGTGACCAGCATGATGGCCGTGCCGTGATCGCGGCACAGCGTCTTCAGCAGCGCGATGATCTGCGCCTGGATCGACACGTCCAGCGCCGTGGTCGGCTCGTCGGCGACGATCAACCGCGGCTCGGCCGCGAGCGCGAGCGCGATCACGACGCGCTGCCGCATGCCGCCTGAGAACTGATGCGGGTACTGGTCGATGCGCTGGCGCGCCGCGGGGATGCCGGTCGACTCGAGCAGGTCGATCGCGCGCTTCGTGGCGGCCGCGTGCGACAGGTCGAGGTGCGTCCGGATCGTCTCGACCAGTTGACGCCCCACGGTGTACAGCGGATTCAACGACGTCAGCGGGTCCTGGAAGATCGCGCCGATCTGCTTTCCGCGCACGCGTCGCATCGCGTCGTCGTCGAGCTGGTCGATGCGGCGTCCGTCGAGCCGGATCTCGCCGCCCGCCACGCGGCCGGGCCGTTCCAGCAGCCCGATGATGGCGGCGCCGGTCAGCGACTTGCCGGCACCCGATTCGCCGACGACGCCGAGCACCTCGCCGGCCTCGATCGAGAACGACACGTCGTCGAGCGCCAGCAGCGGGCCGCGACGGGTCGGGAATTCGACCCGGAGATTGCGGACTTCGAGGAGCGGTGCGGGCATCGTGGTCGAAGCGGCGGGTCGTCGAGGGTCGTCAGCGCAGCGAAGGCAGGGCGGGGCCGACGAGCACGCCGGGCTGCGGGATCTCGGGATTCGGCGTCAGCGCTTCGATCGAACTGGTGATCGGCGGCTGCTTGCCGGCGGCCGCATCGGCGCGCGCCTTTTCCAGTTCCACGGCCGGGTCGCAGCCGCCCGATGCGAAGGTGCGCTCGACGACCAGGTCCCAGTCCTGCTTCAGCGGCGACGTGCGTTGCGCGGCGAGGTAGTAGCGGGTGCACGGCGCGATGGTCAGCGGATAGACCTTGCGGACCGGCTGGCTGAAGCCGGCGACCGGCTCCGCGTCGATCGCCACGACGTGGTCGCCCATCGTGATCGGGATGGGGCGGATGCCGGGCGAGATGCCGTCGACCTGGGTCACGAACACCGGATAGCGATGCAGGACCGCCTGGTAGTAGACCTGCCGGTCGTAGACGTACGACAGCGGTGCCGTGCCGCAAGCGGCCAGCCCGCCGGTGGCCGCGACCGCGAGGAGCAGGCGGCCGGCGCGGCCTGCGACCCGGGACCGAGCGGTACCGCGCGATGGGAAGGACATGATCGGACGCCTGACGGTGAGGTTCATGAAATCGATCGCGCGGCTCGGGACGGCGACGTTCGCGCACGATGGTCTTCGGACCGTCCGCCGACCGATTGATTCACGGGCGACGCGATCGTCCGTTCGCCGGGCGGCTCGCCGGCTTCATCGCAGCTTCGGATTGAGTGCATCGCGCAGCCAGTCGCCCAGCAGGTTGACCGACAACACGAGCAGGACCAGCGCCCCGCCGGGAAACACGGTGATCCACCACTCGCCCGAGAACAGGAAATTGTTGCCGTTGCGGATCAACGTGCCGAGCGACGGCAGCGTCGGCGGCACGCCCACCCCCAGGAAGGACAGCGTGGCTTCGGTGATGATCGCCGTCGCAATGTGCACCGTCGCCAGCACCAGCACGGGCCCGGTGACGTTCGGCAGCACGTGGCGGAACATGATCGCCACCGGTCCCACGCCGATGACGCGGGCCGCCTGGACGTACTCGCGGTTCTTCTCGACCAGCGTCGAGCCGCGGACGGTCCGCGCGTACTGCACCCAGCCCGACGCGGCGATCGCGAACACCAGGACGCCGAACGCGATCGTCTCGTCGGCGTTCTTGAACACGGCCCGCGCCACGCCGTCGATCAGCAGCGCGATCAGGATGGCCGGAAACGACAGCTGCACGTCGGCGATGCGCATGATGATCGCGTCGACCCGGCCGCCGAGATAGCCGGCCAGCAGGCCGAGACCGATGCCGACGACCAGCGAGACGAACACCGAGGCGGCGCCGATGATCAGCGAGATGCGCGAACCGTAGAGGATGGCCGACAGCACGTCGCGGCCCTGCTCGTCGCTGCCGAGCGGATAGGTCGCCTTGCCGTCCTCCAGCCAGGCGGGTGGGAGGCGGGCGTCGGACAGGTCGACGCTGGCCAGATCGAACGGGTTGTGCGGCGCGATCCATCCGGCGAAGACCGCGCCGATCAGGCATACGAGCGCGACGAGCGACGCGCCGATGGCGACCGGTGAGTGCCGGTACTGATAGAGGAAGTCGCTGTCCCAGGTGCGCGCGAACCAGCCGGGCGGCGGCGGTTGCACCAGGGCCTGGATGCGCGGATCAGTCATCGCCGTGGCCTTGTCGGCGGTGCCGCAGCCACCAGCTGCCGACCACGATCGACGGCACGCCGATGGCCAGTGCCAGCAGGGGATGGCGGGGCCACGCAGCGCCGCTCCCGACCCCGAGGCAGAACACGATCACGGCGACGAGGGTGGCGAGCGTCTCGTCGAGTTCGCGGCGCGCATTCGAGCGCGTTCGCGTCTTCGTCCGCGATTCCGTCCGCGTCTGCGTCTGCGTCCGGCCGTGCGGTCCGGCCGGCGGCGGCACCGGCGAACGGGCGGTCG
>CAHJXF010000430.1 GCA_903644065.1 Betaproteobacteria bacterium | reverse complement strand
CTTCCGCGCGCCGCTCGCATCCTCGGGCAGCACGCCGCGCATCAGCTCCTGGTAACTGCTGCCGCGTACCAGGCGGAACTCGATCTTCCGCGCCTCGAGATCCACGCGGGCGACCTGCACCGTCACCGGATCGGTGAGCCGGAAACGCTGGCCGGTGCGCTCGCCGCGCAGCTCGTGCATCGCCTCGTTGAACTGGAAGTAGTCGGTGCCTAGCTCCGAGACATGCACCAGCCCTTCGACGAAGAGACCGTCGAGCGTGACGAAGACGCCGAACGGCGCGACGCCGGTGACGGTGCCGCGGAATTGCTCGCCGACCTTCTCGCGCATGAAGTAGCACTTGAGCCAGGCCAGCACGTCGCGGCTCGCCTCGTCGGCGCGCCGTTCGTTGGCCGAGCACTGCAAGCCGAATTGCTCCCACACGCCGTGGATGTGCTGGCGGTCGTTGGAGTCGAGGGTCGTATCCGCCGCAGTCGCCGCCGGCCGCTTGACCACCGACGCATGACGCGCCTCGCGCTCGTCGCCGTCGCCTTCGCGATCGGGCAGGTGCGGCACGTAGGTCTTGCCGGCGATCAACGCCTTCAGCACGCGATGCACCAGCAGGTCCGGATAGCGGCGGATCGGCGATGTGAAGTGCGCGTAGGCCGGATAGGCGAGGCCGAAGTGGCCGCCGTTGTCGGGCGAATAGATCGCCTGCTGCATCGAGCGCAGCAGCATGGTCTGCAGCAGCGGGGCATCGGGACGCGGCTTGATGCGCGCGATGACGGCAGAGTAGTCGCTCGCCTGCGGATCGTCGCCGCCGGCCAGCGTCAGGCCCAGCGTCTTCAGGAACGCGCGCAGGTTCGCGAGCTTCTCGGTCGTGGGACCGTCGTGCACGCGGTACAGGCCCTCGTGCTTCTTGCGCGTCATCAGGTCCGCGGCGCACACGTTGGCCGCCAGCATGCACTCCTCGATCAGCTTGTGCGCGTCGTTGCGGGTGCGCGGCAGGATCTCCTCGATGCGGCCCTGCGGGTCCGCGACGATGTAGGTCTCGGTGGACTCGAAGTCGATGGCGCCCCGGGCGGACCGCGCCGCGGAAAACGCGTGATAGACCGCGTAGAGATGCTCGAGCATCGGCCGTTGCGCGCGCTTGGCCGGCGCGATGGCGGACGCGGCGCCTTCCGGGGTCGACAACATCGACCACACCTCGTTGTAGGTCAGGCGCGCGGCCGAGTGGATGGCCGCGTTGTAGAACTGATAGGCCGTGACCTCGCCTTCGAGGCTGACCACCATGTCGCAGACGACGGCCAGGCGATCGACCTGCGGCATCAACGAGCACAGACCGTTCGAGATCTTCTCGGGCAGCATCGGGATGACCCGGCGCGGGAAGTACACCGACGTGCTGCGCTCGAACGCGTCGCGATCGAGCGCGGTGCCCACGCCGACGTAGTGGCTCACGTCGGCGATGGCGACCAGCAGCCGCCAGCCCTTCTTGCGGCCCTCGAGCGGCTCGCAGTACACGGCGTCGTCGAAGTCGCGCGCGTCCTCGCCGTCGATGGTGACGAGCGGCACGTCGGTGAGGTCGACCCGGCCCGCCTTGTCGACCGCTCGCACCGCATCGGGCAGCGCCAGCGCCTCGGCCTCGGCCGCCGGCGAGAAGATGTGCGGCACGTCGTACTTGCGCACCGCGATCTCGATCTCCATGCCGGGATCGTCGATCTCGCCCAGCACTTCGTCGATGCGACCGATCGGCTGCGTGTAGCGCGACGGCTGCTCGACGATCTCGACGGTGACGACCTGTCCGGGCTGCGCCTTCCGCACCTCGCCGGGCGGGATCAGGACGTCGTGCTTGATGCGCTGGTCCTCGGGCACCACGACGAACACGCCGCGCTCGCTGAGCAGCCGGCCGACGAGTCGTTTGGTGCGGCGCTCGGTGACCTCGACGATGGTGCCTTCGGGCTTGCCGCGATAGTCGGTCCCGGTCGGCTTGACCAGCACGCGATCGCCGTGCAGCACCTTCAACATTTCCTTCGGAGCCAGCCAGATGTCCGGCCCGCCCCGATCGTCGCGGATCAGGAAGCCGTAGCCGTCGCGATGACCGACGACCCGGCCCGCGATGAAGTCCAGCTTGTTGGCCAGCAACAGCACGCCCTTGCGGTTGGGCATCAACTGGCCGTCCCGTTCCATCGCGGCGAGACGGCGGTCGAAGCCCGGCATCTCGTCGATCGCGACGCCGAGTCGTTCCGCGAGCTCGGCCGGCAGCAGCGGCGCGTCGCTGGCGCGGAGCGCCGCCAGGATCGCCTCGCGTTCCGGGATCTGGTACTCGAAGCGACTCGCGGCGTCGGGCCCGCCATCGCTCGAGCGGGGCGTCTTCGGCGGCCGCGACGACCGAGCCGGCGCAGCGGCGACGACGGGCGCCGGATCCGCTTCGACGACGACCGGCTCGATGGCCGCCGGCAGGGCGAGCGATGGGTCCGCGGCGGGTTCGGGCGGCGCTTCGATCGGGGGTGTTTCGACCGGAGGCGTCACGCGTCGGGTCTCGACCTGCTGCATCGGGGAGGCGGCGCTCAAGAGCGCGGCGGTGGCTCGCGAGCGGGTGCTGCGAGCCGGTTTTTCGTTTGACAAATTGGTCTTTCTCTTTAAACTGCGCCACTCGTCAGAACGGACGCATCGGTTTTCGCTTCCCCTGCCGCGCCCAGATGGCGGAATTGGTAGACGCACTAGGTTCAGGTCCTAGCGCCGGCAACGGTGTGGAGGTTCGAGTCCTCTTCTGGGCACCATTCTAAAGGTTCGCGCAAGCGAACCTTTTTCATTTGAGGTTCGCCCAGAAAGAGAAGCGCCTGCGCGCTTCTCGTGAGGACTCGAAAGGTTTCGCTTGCAAGCGAAACCGGGGTCGCGCGGAGCGTGACCGAGTCCTCTTCT
>CAHJXF010000429.1 GCA_903644065.1 Betaproteobacteria bacterium | reverse complement strand
CCGCCGATCCGTCCGTGGCGAGGCCCGCGCGGCGCCACGTCGCGCCGACCGTCGCCGCGCTCGTCGTGACCGCGCTCGCGGTGTCGAACGCGACGCTCGGATCGACCGCGGCGAACGCTCTCGTCGACCGCTTCGGCGTCGCCGGCGCGGCGACCGTGACCGGCCGCTTCGCCACGTCGGCGCAGTACAACCGCCGCGACGTGATCGGCTATCACGTGCTGATCCGCACCGCCGACCGGCAGGTCGTCGACAGCGACTTCCGCAGCGACGACTTCGACGTGCGCGGCCTCGGCGACGAGACGATCGATCCGGAGCCGGGCGACGTCTTCACGGTGCGCTACCTGCCGCACCACCCGCAGGACTTCGTGATCCGCAACGACGACCAGAGCCCGTGGGCCCGCAAGCTCGCCTGCGCCCGGCTCGCCGCCTGGCGCGACGAGGCGACCCGGCGTGCGGACGCTGTAAAGGACCCGGCCTCGCGCGACGAGGCCGTGCGTGCCCGCGCTGCGGAGCAGGCGGCGGGCTGTTCGCCCTGACGCTTTTGCGGCGCTCGTGTGCGGCTTCGACGTCCCGTCGACCGCGCTGCTCCTCGGCGGCACGACGCCCTCCGCGTTCGGCAGGGCCGGTCGGCCTGCTCCGGCCGGTGTCGTCAAGCCGCGGGCAGCGGTCAGGTCCGCGGCGTCGGAACGATCTCCGTCACGTCGACCGTCTCGGTGCAGAGGAACAGTCGACGGCCGATGAAGTGGAGCGCGTCCGCGCCGTTGATGCGGCCCTGCTCGCTGTTGAACGCGCGGTCCGCCGCCTCGACGTCGTCGAAGTAGAGCTCGCTGCAGCCGTCGAACTGGTCGACCGCCGGGTAGTTTTGCTGCTGGAAGTCGTCGACGACGACGTTGCAGACGAATTTGCGCAGCCCCGGCAGCGTCTTGACCATCGGGATGTGCGTGGTCCGCCAGTAGGCGATGAAGTCCTCGCGGCTCATGCCGTCCTTGCGCTTCAGTACCGCCATGATCTTGATCATCGGTTCGCCTCGTCGAATCGCATCCGCCGCCCGTGTGATTCCGCCGTCGCGGCTCAGCGGAGCTTGTCGAGCACCTGGTCGACCAGCGACCGGTCCGACGCGATGATCCGGTCGGCGAGGGCCACCAGGTCCGTTGCCGCGACGTCGGGCTCGGCGAAGCACGGGTTCATCCCGTTCTCTCGCCGCTGCAGCAACGCGGTCTTCAGGCCCGCCTTGGCCGCGCCGGTGGTGTCCCACGCGTGGCCGGCGATCATCCAGCAGTCGCCGGCCGGCACGCCCAGTTGCTCGATGGCGTACGCGTAGGCCGCGAGGGCGGGCTTGAAGGCGTCTGCCCCGTCCGTGCTGAGGATCTTCTCGAAGCGGTCGGCGACGCCGGCGTGCGTCAGCTGCGCCATCGAGGTCGGCTTGCCGGAGTTGCTGAAGACGACCAGTCGATAGCCGGCATCCTGCAATCGTCCCAGCCCGGCCAGGACGTCCGGAAAGAGTGGCAACGTCGTCATCGTCTTCTCGAACGCGAGTTTCCGGGCGATGCCGATCGACTTGCCCGCGGCCTCGGCCAGCGACTCGAGCGTCTCGTCGACGATCTTGCCGAACTCTCGGTAACGGTCCGTCTGGTTCGACACGAGCGACGTGTGCAGGACGGTCGCGAACCAGATCTCGCGATAGAGCGGCGTGCCGAAGATCGCCTCGAAGTGCGGATCGAGCGCTTCTGTATCGAGCAGCGTGCCGTTCGAATCGAAGAAGCAGGTCGGGGCCATGAGCGGTTCCTTGGTCGATGGCGGTCGACCGGACGGTCGAGTCGTTCCTTGCAGCCGAGCCAGTGCCGGATCGCGCCGGTCGGTGATGCGGTCGGATCCAAGACGGTCGACGGCGGCACCAGCGAGCGGATCGGTCGTTCGCGCTTGGCATCGGCGGCTCCGCCGGCATTCGCTGAGCCGGCCTGGTGCGCGTTCGCCCTGGGGTGCTTGCTACGAACGTTCCGCTCGCGTTGGGTTCCGTGATCGTTCTTAATCGTCTCCCGCCGTAGCGAGTTCGCGGTCTTCGAGGGCGCCGGGGTCGAGCCCGACCGGCCCCGTCGGCCCGCCGTGCTCGCCGCGCTCGATGCGGTCGATGCGCTAGATGCGCTAGATGCGCTAGATGCGCTAGATGCGCTAGATGCGCTAGATGCGGTCGCCCCGACCGATCGATTCGCGCACCGTTCGCATTTCCGGCGCCGGTCTCGACGCGACTTCTAGGCCGATCGCATGTCGGTTCGGTGACGAGCAGCCACGTTTCGCCGCATGCCTCGTGGCGGAAACGCTGCCGTCGATGGAGGCACCCCTCGGAATTTGTCGTCCCGGCGAAGACCGGGACCCAAGTGGCTTGTTGAGTGCTGCTCGACGGACTTGGGCCCCGGCCTTCGCCGGGGTGACGAAGGAAGGAAGTTGCCGGCTTCGCGACCGCTGACGCCGCTGGGTTCCCGCGTTCGCGGGAACGACGGTGCCGACGGGAACGACGGTGCCGACGGGACGATGGGACGACGGGACGACGGGACGACGGGACGACGGGACGACGGGACGACGGGACGACGGAGGCGATCTCCTGGAATTTGTCGTCCCGGCGAAGGCCGGGACCCGAGTGGTTTGTTGGGCGCTGGCCGACGGACTTGGGCCCCGGCCTTCGCCGGGGTGACAAGGGGAAGGAAGTCGCCGGCTTTGCGACCGCTGACGCCGCTGGGTTCCCGCGTGCGCGGGAACGACGGTGCCGACGGTGCCGACGGGACGACGGGACGACGGGACGACGGGACGACGGAGGCGATCTCCTGGATTTTGTCGTCCCGGCGAAGGCCGGGACCCGAGTGGTTTGTTGGGCGCTGGCCGACGGACTTGGGCCCCGGCCTTCGC
>CAHJXF010000428.1 GCA_903644065.1 Betaproteobacteria bacterium | reverse complement strand
CGGCGCCGCGCTCGCGCCGCGGGGGCGCGAGCAGGCCGGCGCCTTGACCGCGGTGGCCACCGCCGTTCCGCTCGCGTATCTGACGCTGGCCGGCCGCAAGCGCGCCATGGCCCGCATCGGTCAGACCAGGAGCGGCCTGATCGAGGATGCGTTGATCGTCGCCGCCGGCCTGACCATCGTGGCGCTGGCGGTCAGGAAGTAGGGGCGCGCGCCCGGCGCGATGCGAGACGCGCATCGCGGGTTTCGTCCATTGGCGACGCTCGTCCGTCGGTGGTCACCGGGCGCCGAACCTCACTCGTCGATCGGTCTCGTCGAACCCGGTCCCGGCCGCAGTCGTGCGACGCCGCATGACCCGGGCGGTCGGATGGCGCTAGCGCCGCGCGAGCGCCATCAACGCCTGGACGATCGTGGCGCCGCCGATCGGGCCGAGCAGCATGGACACGAGCAACAGGACGACCAGCACCAGGAGGACCGTGTCGGTACGCCCGGGCCGTTCGGCGGGTGGCGGCGGCGACCAGGAGCGACGGTCTTCGGGCGGCACGAACATTCCACGCTCCCTTCTTAGAGTCGGCGACTGCCGGTCCCCCGGCGGCTCGTCGACACCATGACGAACCGTCGTGCGCGCGCCCGCCAACCTGCGGGCGCGACCCGTCAGCGCATCGCGGTCCGACCCGTGCCCGACACCCGCCACACGGTATTGCCCACGTCGTCGGCGATCAGCAGCGCGCCAGATTTGTCGACCGCGAGGCCGACCGGACGACCGTGCGTGGTCTTCTCGTCCTGTGCCAGGAAGCCGGTCACCACGTCCTCGGCCATGCCCGACGGATGGCCGTCCTTGAACGGTACGAACACGACCTTGTAGCCGCTGACCGGCGAGCGGTCCCAGCTGCCGTGTTCGCCGACGAACATGCCGCCACGGAACGCCGCCGGCAAGCCCGCCTGGTCGTACCACGTGACGCCCAGCGCCGCGACGTGCGAACCCAGCGCGTAGTCCGGCTTGATGGCGGACGCGACGAGGTCCGGTCGCTGCGGCTGCACGCGCGGGTCGAGGTGCTGCCCGTAGTAGCTGTACGGCCAGCCGTAGAACGCACCGTCCTTCACGCTCGTCAGGTAGTCGGGAACCAGGTCGGGGCCGAGCTCGTCGCGTTCGTTGACGACCGCCCACAGCTGTCCGGTGGTCGGCTGCAGCGTCAGGTTGGTCGGGTTGCGCGTGCCGCTCGCGTAGATCCTCGATGCGCCGGTCTTGCGATCGATCTCCCAGATCGTTGCGCGCCCGAGTTCGGCCGGCATGCCGTTCTCGGTGATGTTGCTGTTCGATCCGACGCCGACGAACAGCTTGCTGCCGTCGGCACTGGCCACCATCGACTTCGTCCAGTGGTGGTTGATCGGCCCGCCGGGCAGGTCGGTCAGCTTGACACCGGGCGCGGTGATCGTCGTCTCGCCGGTCTGGTAGGGAAAGCGCATCACCGCGTCGGTATTGGCGACGTAGAAATCGTTGCCGACCAGAGCCACGCCGTAGGGCGACACCAGGCCTTCGAGGAACACGGTCCGCAGCGCCGGCTTGCCGTCCGCCGCGTAGCGCACCAGCGTGATCCGGTTACCGCCCTTGCCGGTCGTGCCGCCGGCCGCCTTGATCACGCCGGCGATCTTGTCCTTCGGCCGGTTGATCGGCTGCTTCGGCCCGTTGGTCTCCACGATCAGCACGTCGCCGTTCGGCAGGACGTAGACCGAGCGCGGATGCAGCAGGTCGGTCGCGAGCGCCTCGATCTGCAGGCCCGCAGGCACGCGCGGCGACTCGCCCGGCTTCCAGCCGACCACCGACGGCACTTCCATCGGCGGCAGCAGGTAGGCCTGCGGCGCCGGCAGCACGGGATTGGCGCCGATCTGCGTATGCGGATCGATGGTCTTCGAGTCGCCGCACGAGGCGGTCGCGAGCGCGAGCGCCACCGCAGCGGCGATCGAGGTCGAACGGAATGAATCAGCGGTACGCATCAGAGCGACCCCTTTCTGGAACGGGCATCGAGATAGGCACGGCCGACGAGCGGCGTGAGGACGAGCAGCGCGACCGCGATGGCCGACAACGCGAGGCCGTCCGGCACCACCGCCTGGTAGGCGTCGCGGCTGTGGACGAACGCGTTGAAGATGGAGACGACGATCGCCGCCGCGAAGCCGAGCAGGTAGGGCCAGCGACTGGCGAGCAGTCCGAACCGGCGATGGACCAGCCGATCGATCAGACCGGCCAGCGTGGCCACGCCCGCGACGATCAGGCCGACGGTGATCAGCCAGACCGAGAACGTGACCCACATGAAGTCGGGCGTGTCCAGATACACCAGGTCGGTGACGAGCGCACCGACGAAGCACGAGGCCGCCAGGCCGCCGATCAACTTGAACGGCAAGTCGGTCGCCGGGGCGCCGTCCGTCGTCCCGAGCGACGCGCTCGAGGTCGGGGTGCCGCGTGCGGCCGGGGGGACGACGCGGGACGCGGTGCCCGCTGCAGCCAGATTGCTCGCCATGGAATTCCTTCGAAGCGGTGGGAGCCCGCGTCGATGGCGCGCAATGCGCGGATCATCGAGCCGGGCGATCCGGATCGCGGCCCGGCCGATCGATCGATCGCGGGTCGCAGGATGATCGGAATGCTAGGTCGCCGCCCTGTTCGGTCTCGTCGGAGAGCGCCGGAGATGAGATTCAGCGCATCGGACCGAGAGGCTCGTCGCTCCGCGCTTCGCCTGCGCGATCCTGGCGATCCGACTTCCGGCGGTCCGTGGTGCGGGACGGTGGTGCGCCGCGTTCGCCGGGCTCGACGTCTGCGCACGACCGGTCGGCTCGTCGCGGCGCGGCGGCCGGTTCGCCGTCGACGGAACCGAGCTGGCCCAGCAATCCGTTGGCACACCGCAGGATTCTCGATCGTTGA
>CAHJXF010000427.1 GCA_903644065.1 Betaproteobacteria bacterium | reverse complement strand
GGGGGCCGCCGGCATTATCGTTGATTTCGCCGCGCGGCGACCCCGACCCCGGGCCGCCGCGACCGCCCGGTCGTCCGGATTCCGCAGCGCGGGCCGGACGCGGCCGCGCGAGGCTTACTTGGTGGCGGCCGCGACCTGGGCGGCGACCTCGGCCGCGAAGTCGTCGGTGCGCTTCTCGATGCCCTCGCCGACCACGTACAGCGCGAAGCGCATGACCCGCGCGTTCTTCGCCTTCAGCATCTTCTCGACGGTCTCGTCGGGATTCTTGACGAACGGTTGCCCCATCAACGCCACTTCGGCGAGGTACTTGGCGACGCGGCCCTCGACCATCTTCGCGACGATGTCGGCCGGCTTGCCCGACTCCGCGGCCTGGGCGGTGAAGACCTTCCGTTCGGCCTCGATCTTGTCGGCCGGCACTTCGTCCTTCGACACCGTGATCGGCTTGCTCGCGGCCACGTGCATCGCGATGTCCCGGCCCACCTGCTCGTCGGCCGCGTCGTACTCGACCAGCACGCCGATGCGGGCGCCGTGCAGGTAGCTGGCGAGCTTGTGGCTGGTCTCGTAGCGCACGAAGCGTCGGATCGCGACGTTCTCGCCGATCTTGCCGACCAGGGCGGCCCGCACCTCGTCGACCGTCTTGCCGTCCAGCGGCAGGCTCGACAACGCCTCGACGCCGGCCGGGTCGCTCGCCGCGACCAGTTCGGCGACGCGCGCCGCGAACGCGAGGAAATCGTCGTTCTTCGCGACGAAGTCGGTCTCGCAGTTGATCTCCACCAGCGCCCCGACGTTGTCGAGGCCGCCCGACCGCACGTGCGAGACGACGATGCCCTCGGCCGTGACGCGGCTGGCCGCCTTGCTGGCCTTGCTGCCGAGCTTGACGCGCAGCAACTCCTCGGCCGCCACCAGGTCGCCGTCCGCTTCGGTCAGGGCCTTCTTGCATTCCATCATCGGCGCGTCGGTCTTCTCGCGAAGCGCCTTGACCATGCCTGCGGTGATTGCCGCCATGTCGTTCTCCTGTCTGTTCGATTCGTGGGAGGGCCGCATCGCGCGGCGCCCGAACCCAAAAAAAAGGGGCGCCTGCGAGACACCCCTTGCGACCGCCCGCGACCCGTCGTGCGACGGGCCCGGCATCAGGCCGCGGCGCTGACCTCGACGAACTCCTCGCCGTTCTCGGGCGCCTCGACGATGTCGTTGAGGGCGTTGTTGCGGCCTTCGAGGATCGCGTCGGCCACGCCCCGCGCGTACAGCCGGATCGCCTTGCTCGAGTCGTCGTTGCCCGGGATCACGTAGGCGATGCCGTCCGGCGAGTGGTTGGTGTCGACGATGCCGATCACCGGGATGCCGAGCTTGGCCGCCTCGGTGACCGCGCCCTTGTGGTAGCCGACGTCGATGACGAAGATGGCGTCGGGCACGCCGTTCATGTCCTTGATGCCGCCGATCGACTTCTGCAGCTTCTCGATCTCGCGCGAGAAGGTCAGCGCCTCCTTCTTGCTGAGCCGCTCCTGGCCGCCGTCGGCGATGGTGGCTTCCATGTCCTTCAGCCGCTTGATCGACGCCTTGACGGTCTTGAAGTTGGTCAGCATGCCGCCCAGCCAGCGCTGGTCGACGTACGGCATGCCGGCGCGCTGGGCTTCCTCGGCGAGAATCTCGCGCGCCTGGCGCTTGGTGCCCACGAACAGGATGGTGCCGCGGTTGGCGGCGAGCTTGCGGGCGTACTTGACCGCCTCGTTGTAGCTCGCCAGCGTCTTTTCGAGGTTGACGATATGGATACGGTTGCGATGGCCGAAGATATACGGGGCCATCTTGGGATTCCAGAAGCGGGTCTGGTGTCCGAAATGGACGCCCGCCTCGAGCATTTCGCGCATGCTGGTCGACATTGAAGCTCCTAAGGGTTGGGTCTGGAGCCAGCGCTGCACCGGTCCGATCGCAGGAATCGTCGCGGCACCCTCGGTGCGCAGGCTCGTTTTGTTTCCGCGCGGCATACCGCACGGTTGAATCCGCCCAGCACGCGCCCATTTTTCGACGGAGCGCACCGCAGCGAGCCCGCTATTATAGCGGCTTCGACGAAGCGCCGAGCGGCACAGCGCGCCGCGAAGCAAGCCATCCAGTCAGCCCGACGGTCCCCCGATGAATTCCCTGCCCCGCCCCGCCCCCAGACCCGTGATCAAGAACGCCGACGACATCGCGCGCATGCGCGTCGCCGGCCGGCTCGGGTCCGAGGTGCTCGACTACATCACGCCGTTCGTCAAGCCCGGCGTCACGACCGGCGAGCTGGACCGCCTGTGCCACGAGTACATGGTCGACGTGCAGCACACCGTCCCCGCGCCGCTCAACTACGCGCCGCCGGGCTACCGCCCCTTTCCCAAGTCGATCTGCACGTCGGTCAATCACCAGGTGTGCCACGGCATTCCCGGCGACCGGGTGCTGAAGAACGGCGACGTGCTCAACATCGACGTCACCGTCATCAAGGACGGCTACCACGGCGACACCAGCCGCATGTTCGTCGCCGGCGAGCCGTCGATCCAGGCCAGGCGCCTGTGCGACGTCACGTTCGAGTGCATGTGGCTGGGCATCCAGGCGGTCCGGCCGGGCGGGCACCTGGGCGACATCGGCCACGTGATCCAGAAGCACGCGGAGAAGAACGGCTTCTCGATCGTCCGCGAGTTCTGCGGGCACGGCATCGGGCAGCGTTTCCACGAGGACCCGCAGGTGCTGCACTACGGTCGACCCGGGACGCTCGAGCAACTCGTGCCCGGCATGATCTTCACGGTCGAGCCGATGATCAACGCCGGTCGGCGCGAGATCCGCGAGATGAACGACGGCTGGACCATCGTGACCAAGGACCACAGCCTGTCCGCGCAGTGGGAGCACACCGTGCTCGTGACCGACGACGGCTTCGAGGTGCTGACGCTGTCGGCCGGCACGCCGCCCGCCTATC
>CAHJXF010000426.1 GCA_903644065.1 Betaproteobacteria bacterium | reverse complement strand
ATATGCTCGCGAGCATGCAGGCCACCGCCTTCGATCCGCACGCGCCGCTCGGTACCCGCCGCGCCGTTATCCGGCGCGCCGCCGATGGCATCGAGATGGTCGAGCTTGGCTGGGGACTCAAGCCGCGCGATGACGGCGGACGCCCGTTTCGGTTCGTGCGTGCAGAGGGACGGGCGTTCCCAACCCGGCGGTGCCTGATCCCGGCTTCCGAATTGCACGTCGGCACCGGCAGCAAGCGCTCCCGCGTTTCGCTTGCCAACGACGACTGGTTCTATCTCGCGGGCATCTGGCAGCCTGCCGAGGAGGACTGGCCGGAGGCTTACGCCGTGCTCACCGTCGACGCGAACGCGGAGGTGTCGCGTTACCAGCCACGGCAGGGCGCGGTCATCCGCCGCGCCGACCGGATGCGATGGCTCGACCTCACCAGCTCCGAGGACATGCTGCTTCGACCGCTTGCGCCGTCGAGCTTCCGGATTGAGCCTTTGCCGCATGGTCCGGAGCAACCGATGCTCCCGCTCTGAAGTCGCCAAGGTTGAGGAACTGGTCGGCAGTTCATCGATTCTCTTTGAAGAACAGGAGAGCTGCAATGGCGGACGATAAGACGAAGCGTGGCGGTGCCGACCGCGGGCGCGTAGCGGCCGGCGAAGGATATGAGGTCGGTTACTTCGCCAAGAAGCACGGAATCAGCCGCGATCAGGCGCAGGACCTGATCAAGCGGGTCGGCAACGACCGCGACAAGCTGAACGCGGCCGCGCAGAAGCTAAAATAGGCGAAGCCGGCGCGCCCTGTCGGGCCGCGCTCTATCTCCGCTTCGCTCCGACCGAGCCGCGGACGCGCGTCTCGGCGCTGGCGCGTGACGATCGCTCGCGCACGCATAATCCATCGGACCGCGCTCAGCTTTTGGGCTCGGCATCGCTGACGAAGCGGTAGCTCTGCTGCGCAAAGCCAAGTGCACGATAGAAGCCGTTGGCGTTGCGGACCTCGATGTCGCTCATCGCCTCGATCGTCGCGCAGCCCTGGTCGATCATCGCCGCGCGGGCGGCATCGACCAGGGCTCGGCCGATGCCCTGCCGTCGCGCGTCCTCCGCCACGAGCAGCACGGTCAGGCGGCCGATCGGAGCCTCGTGCAAGCCGAGAACGAGCTGCCAGGCGACGCATCCGACCACCCCGCCCCGATCCGCCACGATCACGCCGCCGCCGGCACGCTTGAGCTCGTTGAAACGCGAGGCGAAAGCTGCCGCCGGAACCCCCACGCCGGTGAGCGTCCTGATCTCGTCCAGATCGGCCTTGGCGGCATTGCGAACGGCGAGAGCAGGCTCCGGTTCGGGTTCGGGTTCGGGTGGTGCCGGCTCGGGATGGCTGGCAACCTTCCTCTTCGAGGGCGGCGGTGGTTGCCTCGGGCGGCTTTCTTTCCCCGCCGCTGCTCGCGTCCGGCGGCGCTCGCCGTCACTGGCCGCAGTCGGCGCTGGTTCCTCCTCCAGCATTTCCGTGTCTTTTGCCGCGACGATGGGTTCGGGCGCGGTCCTGGCCGGCTTCGGGCGATCCGGCGTCACTTCGGCGGACTGCGCCCAGGTCGACACTTCCGACTTGCGCAGGTAGGCGCGGATGTCGGCCGGAAGCGCGATCAGGCCATCAGGCCCGAACCCGAACAGCTCCTTGCCGCTGGCGTCGGTCAAGCCGAAGCGACCATAGTCGCCTACGCCTGCCTTGCGCTTGCGCGACTTGACCAGCTTCAGCCCGCGGTGCGCCGCCGCCTCGCGGAGCGCATCGTCCTCACCGTCAGGCACGCTTGCGCGCCGGCGCCTTCGTGGGAGCGGGTTCCTCGGCCGTCGCCTTGACCGGCTTCTTCGCCGCCGGCTTCTTCTTCGGTGTCTCCTCGGCATCTGCCTTGGGAGCAGGAGCCGACGATCCGAGCGATTTCTTGAGCGCCGCCATCAGGTCGACGACATTGCTGCCGCGCGGATCAGCGGCCTTGTCGTCATCGATCTTGATGGTCTTGCCCTTCCTTTTCTCCTCGATCAGCTCCTTCAGGGCGTCGACGTAGCGGTCGTGGAAGTCGCTGGCGTCGAACGCGCCGGTCTTCTTGTCGATCAGGGTCTGGGCGAGGTCGAGCAGGTCGTCGTCGGGCTTGGTGTCGCCGATGTCGCGGAAGTAGCTCGCCGCCTTGTGGACCTCGTCGGCGTAGCGCAGCGTCTCCATCACCATGCCCCGCCCGCAGCCCTTGATGCTCACGACATATTCACGCCCGCGCATCGCCAGCTGCCCCAGGCCGATCTTGTGGCTGCGCTTGAGCGCCTCGCGCAGCACGACGAACGCCTCCTCGGCGAGGTCGTCGGCGGGCACGACGTAATAGGGCTTGTCGAAATAGATCGGGTCGATCTCGTGGCTGTCGACGAACTGGGTCAGCTCGAGCGTCTTCTTGCTCTCCAGCTTGACGCCCTCGATCTCCTTGTCGTCGAGCAGGACATATTCGCCCTTCTCATACTCGAACCCCTTGATGATCTTGTCGACATCGACCGGGCCAATCCCCGGCACGGTCTTCTCATATTTGATGCGCTGCCCGGTCGGCTCGTAGATCTGGTGGAACGCCACTGCGGCGCCACTCTTGGTCGCCGAGAAGATCTCGACCGGGATCGAGACGAGCGCGAGCCGGATCTGGCCCCGCCAGTAGGGACGTGCGGCCATGGTTCTGCTCCTGAGTACGATCGATGCCGCGACCCGCGGCTTGAACAACTATCTGCCCCGTGATCGGCTGCGCGCGAAGGGAAATCGATCGCGGATCACATCGTTGAAGTAGGTCCCCTTGGACGCCGCCGCTTTGAATCCCTCCGCGACCTCAGCGGGAACATCGTCGTAGGTATAGACCTTGCCGGTGACGAAGCGCACGACGAGGCGCTGTTCCTCCTTGTCGTAGACGAAGCTCTGGATCACGCTGGACGGCACGAAGGCA
>CAHJXF010000425.1 GCA_903644065.1 Betaproteobacteria bacterium | reverse complement strand
GGCGACGCCGCCGCCACGGCCGGCCCCACCGAGTCCTACGTCGCCAACGCGCCGAACGCCACGCCCGACCGGGCGGCGAAGGATGCCGCCACCGGAGCTTCCTCGACGTCCCCGTCGAGCGGACCGGCCCCCGCACAGTGGACCGGCCGGGCCGACGTCGAGTGCCGGATGCTCGTGCTCGGCTCCGGCCCCGGCGGTTACTCGGGCGCGTTTCGCGCCGCCGACCTCGGCATGACCACGGTCCTCGTCGAGCGCTACGCGACGCTCGGCGGTGTGTGCCTGAACGTCGGCTGCATCCCGTCGAAGGCGCTGCTGCACGTCGCCCAGGTGATGGACGAGGCCGCGCACTTCGCCGCCATCGGCGTGTCCTTCGCGCCGCCGCAGGTCGACCTCGCGAAGCTGCGGGCGCACAAGGACCAGGTGGTCGGACGACTGACCGGCGGTCTCGCGGGCATGGCGAAGATGCGCAAGGTGAACGTGCTGACCGGCGTCGGGTCGTTCCTCGATCCGCATCATCTCGAGGTGGTCGGCGGCGACGGCTCGAAGAAGGTCGTGAAGTTCGAGCAGGCGATCATCGCCGCCGGCTCGCAGGCCGTGCGCCTGCCGTTCCTGCCCGACGATCCGCGCGTCGTCGACTCGACGGGCGCGCTCGAGCTCCGCGCGCGACCGAAGCGGATGCTGATCATCGGCGGCGGCATCATCGGCCTCGAGATGGGCACCGTGTATTCGACGCTCGGGGCGCGGCTGGACGTCGTCGAGATGCTCGACGGACTGATGCAGGGTGCCGACCGCGACCTGGTGAAGGTCTGGCAGAAGTTCAACGAGAAGCGCTTCGACGCGGTGATGCTGAAGACGAAGACCGTCCGGGCGGAAGCGAAGGACGACGGCATCCACGTCACGTTCGAAGGCGAGCAGGCACCGAAGGAGGCGCAGCGCTACGACCTCGTGCTGCAGTCGGTCGGCCGCGTGCCGAACGGTCGCCGGATCGGCGCGGAACAGGCCGGCGTCGCGGTCGGCGAGCGCGGCTTCATCGACGTCGACCGGCAGTTGCGGACCAACGTGCCGCACATCTTCGCCATCGGCGACATCGTCGGCCAGCCGATGCTGGCGCACAAGGCGGTCCACGAGGCGCATGTCGCGGCCGAGGCGGCGGCCGGACAGAAGAGTTTCTTCGATGCGCGCGTGATCCCGTCGGTGGCGTACACCGACCCCGAGGTCGCCTGGGTCGGCCTGACGGAAGACGATGCGAAGAAGGCGGGCCGCAAGGTCGGCGTCGCCAAGTTCCCGTGGGCCGCGTCCGGTCGCGCGATCGCCAACACGCGGGACGAGGGCTTCACCAAGCTGATCTTCGATCACGACAGCCATCGTCTGCTCGGCGGCGCCATCGTCGGCACCCATGCCGGCGACCTGATCAGCGAGCTCGCACTGGCCGTCGAGATGGGTGCGGACGCGACCGACATCGGCCGGACCATCCATCCGCATCCGACGCTCGGCGAGTCGGTCGGCATGGCGGCCGAGCTGTACGAAGGGGTGTGCACCGACCTGCCGCCGGGCAAGAAGAGATGATGTCGGGCGCGCCGCCCGGGCGTTGACGGTGTCGTCCATCGTCGAGCCGACGGCGAGCGGCGCCGGCGGCCGGGTGGCGCGGCTGCCCGACGCGATGCTGGCCTGGTACTTCGTGCTGATGTGGGGCTCGGGCTATCTCGCGACGAAGACCGGACTGCGCTTCGCCGCGCCGTTCACCTTTCTCACGTTGCGCTTCGGCTTCGGCGTCCTCTGCCTGTCGGCCTGGGCGCTGTGGTCGAAGCCGCGCTGGCCCACGGGGCGCCGCGCCTGGTCGCACGTGGTGGTGGCGGGCCTGCTGATGCACGCCGTCAACCTGGCCGGCAGCCACTACGCGCAATACCTCGGCCTGTCCGCCGGCATTACCGCACTGATCCTCGCCACCCAGCCGTTGCTGACGGCGCTGTTGCTGGCGCGGAGCGACCGGCTCGTCCCCCGCCAGTGGACCGGTATCGCCATCGGCCTCCTCGGCGTCGGTCTGGTGGTCGGTCACCGGATCGACATCGACGCCGCGTCGTCCGGCAGCCTGCTCGCGGTGGCCGTGGCGCTGGTGTCGATCACCGGCGGCACGCTGTACCAGCGGCGCTGGTGCGCCGACGTCGATCTGCGGAGCGCGGGACTGATCCAGTTCGTCGTCGCCACCGCGGTGCTCGCGCCGCTCGCGATCGGCTTCGAAGGCTTCGTGGTGCGATGGGATCGGCGACTCGTCGAAGTGGTCGTCTTCCTGGTCATCGGCGGCTCGATCCTGGCCGTCAACGCGTTGCACACGCTGATGCGTCACGGTTCCGCGTCGCGCGTGACGAGCCTGCTGTACCTGACGCCGATCGTCGCGGTGTTCCTGGAGTGGGCCCTGTTCGACGTCGTGCCCGCGCTTCAGTCGATCGTGGGCATCGCGGTCACCTGCGCTGGCGTGGCCCTTGTGACGTGGCGCCGCCGCACGACCCGCACGACCGTCGCGGACGTCGACACCTGAAGCAGGACCGCGCCGTCCGTTCGGGACCGCGCCGCTCCGAAGCGGGGTCCGGTCGCCAGGGTCCCGATTTCAGCGGCCCTCGCCGCGCGCGTCGTTCGATGCGACGAGCGGGGCGCCGGTCGGTGCCGTCCTGCGCGCGCGACGACGAACGCGCCAGCGCCGCAACGGACCGCGTCGCATGGCCTGCGGACCTTGCTGGCGGCCTCGACGGACAAGAGCGTCTACGCCATGGATGTGTTTACCGGAGAAAGCAAGTGGACGTTCGCGACCGGGTCATCGGTCACGCAGGAACCGATCGTCGTCGATGACGACATCTACGTGGTGAATACCGAAGGGTATCTGACGGAGATCGACGCCGAGTCCGGCCTTTCGCGCGAAGACATCGAGACGGTCGCCGCGGTCGCCGACGCGCCCGCC
>CAHJXF010000424.1 GCA_903644065.1 Betaproteobacteria bacterium | reverse complement strand
ACAAACCAAGAATCCAGTCGAATGGGCTTCCAGGTTTGTTGACGAGCTGAACCTCCTGGGTGAACAAGTTCACCGGGCCCTTCAGAACAACCCTGAAGTCGGGCCGGGGACTTGAGGCGCCGTTGATTACCGTGCGCTCGCGGAGCGCGGAATAGGCCGAGATGCTTATCAACTTGGCGAAGGAGAGGTCCTGCTCGACGCGGAGCGAGCCGCCGCCGATGCGGAAACGGTCGCGCGGGTCGAACGCCACGTTGCTGTTGTAGTAGCCCACATCGGCGTCCGTGTAGGTGAGCGGAGGTTGCGAAAAGCTCGTCGCCGAGGTCCCGGGATAGGCTCCCTTTTCGCCCGGCTGCAGCGACGCGGAGTAGAAGCCCGAAAGCACGATCTTCGTCCTGTCCGTCGGCTGGAACAGCAGCTTGGACCGAACCAATATGCTGTCCTCATATCCGTAGCGGTGGCCGGTGGTCACGTTGTTGCCGAAGCCGCTGTCGGTCTTGCCCGTGACCGAGAAGTCGATCGCGACCGTGTCGGTGAGCTTGGTCGTGGCGTACAGATCGCCCTGGAAGGCGTTGAAGCGGCCATATCCGATACTGCCCATGACCTTGGTGTCGAAGGAGGGATCGCGCGTCACGACGTTGATGACGCCGCCAGTCGAGTTGCGGCCGAACAGCGTGCCCTGCGGCCCCTTCAGAACCTCGACGCGGTCGACGTCGGCGAGATCGAAGAAGCCGGAGGGCAGTCGTGCGTAATAGACGCCGTCGACATAGACCGCGACGCTCGATTCGTTACCCGCCGCGCTCCCGGCATTGCCGACCCCGCGAAGGAACGGCAGCACGAGGCCATTGTACTTCTCTATGGTCAGCCCCGGAACCTTGCCGCCAAGATCGATGACCGTCTTGATGCCCCGGTTCTGCAGATCCGCTCCGCCGATGGCGGTGACCGCGATCGGCACGCGCTGGAGGTTCTGCGACCGCTTCTGCGCGGTCACCACGATCTCTTGCAGTTGGCTTGCGTCGGCTGGCGCCGCTGCCGGCTCGCTCGCTGCCGCCGGCGTTGCCGTGGTCTGCGCGCGGCCGGCCGTCGCGAGGGTTATGGCGACCGCGGCCAACGACACGCGACACACGACATTCCTGGAACGACCCATCATCTCTCTCCCCCCAACGCGCCGGCAGTGTTCTGCAATGCGATAAGGCTTTCAACTTATGAAGTGTTTGCGGCCCTGTCAACTGCAGTAATTGAGTTGCGAAAGAAGCTGTGCGCTTCGCAAGTCATCCAGCGCTCGGCGCGACCGCCCGCTCGATCCACCGGGCTGTTCGCCGACCACGCCACGATTGCGCGGTGGCGCATGGGGTCGTTCGGCCCGCCCGTGTCGTCACGGCACGCCCACCGTATTGACACAACCTTCAACGTTAGGTATCACAGAAAAGGTTTCACATAGCATAATAAAGTGGATCTCGCGAGATGGCGGCACCAGGGTTGGCGGAAGGCTCGACGAGGGTCGATGTGCGCGGTGTCGGCCTGTCGCTTGTGCGCTCGGGATCGGGTGCGCCGCTGCTGTTTCTCGGCTCGGGGATGCGCTTCGAGCCCGCGACCGCGGCGATCGACCTGCTTGCCCGCGACTTCGAGGTGATCGCGCCGGACCATCCCGGTTTCGGCGGGTCCGGACTGTCGCCGGACCTGACGACCGTCGACGATCTGTCCTACGTCTATCTCGACCTGCTCGAGACGATGGAGCTGTCCGGCGTGACGCTCGTCGGCGTCTCGTTCGGTGCGTGGATCGCCGCCGCGATCGCGATCAAGAGCACCGAGCGGCTGGCGCGGCTCGTCCTGGCCAGCCCGCTGGGGATCAAGGTCTCCGACCGCGAGACGCGCGACATCGCCGACATCTTCGCCATGACCGACGCGGAGCTGGCGGGCGCGGTGTTCAAGGATGCCGCCCTCGGCGACAGGACCTATGATGCGATGCCCGAGGCCATCGTCGCCGCGCGCAGCCGGGAAGGATTGGCGCGCTTCGGCTGGTCGCCCTACATGCACGACCCGAAGCTGAAGGCGCGCCTGCATCGGATCAAGCTGCCGACGCTGCTGCTCCGCGGCGCGGACGACCGGCTCACCAGGCCCGGCTATACCGGCGCGTTCCACGACGAGATCCCCGGCGCCGCCCTCCGGACGATCGCCGATGCGGGGCATCTCGCGCACATCGAACGGCCGGACGCGTTCGCGGCGGAAATCCGCGGCTTCGCCGATCCCGCCCAAAGCCCGGAGCTCATCGAGGAGGTGCTGTCGTGAGGGTCTATCATTTCACCGAGCAGCCTTATCCCGATGTCTGGGACGATCACGACGGCACGTTGCGCGTCGCGCTGCCGAGCGCGCGGATCGACCCGCGCGTCGCCGCCGACCTGTACCATCGCTACTATGACGAGTGGCAGCTCGCCGACGAGCTCGGGCTCGACATCATGGTCAACGAGCATCACCAGACCGCGACCTGCCTGTCCGCCGCCAGCATCGTGCCGCTCTCGATCCTGGCGCGCATCACCAAGCGCGCGCGGCTGCTGATCCTGGGCTATCCGATCGGGCATCGCAACGATCCGCTGCGCGTCGCCGAGGAGCTGGCGATGATCGACGTCATCTCGCGCGGGCGCCTCGACATGGGCTTCGTCAAGGGCGTGCCGTACGAGTTCGCCTGCTCCAACCAGAACGCCGTCGACGTAGTCGATCGCTTCTGGGAGGCACACGACTTCATCGTCAAGGCGATGAGCACGCAGACCGGGCCGTTCAACTGGGAAGGCCGCTTCTTCCACTATCGCAACGTCAACATCTTCCCCCGCCCCTATCAGCAGCCGCATGTACCGGTCTGGGTCCCGACGGGCAGCAAGGGCAATGCCCGGCGGCTTGGCGAGCTTGGCCATGTGATTGCGAGCCTCGGCACCGGCTGGGCCACGCGCGCGCTCTACGACGCCTATCGCGAAGCCTACCGCG